>CACYBS010000070.1 GCA_902772725.1 Erysipelothrix rhusiopathiae | reverse complement strand
TAGAATAGCATATAAACAAAAAATCTGCGCAAGCTAGATGAGCCGTACGCTCTCAACTAACTTACACAGATAAATTTACACTCTCACTTTTTTACTGAAAAAATAGTATTTATTTGGGTTTTGTGCATAAAAATGAGCCATTTTTTGATGCATTCCACCCACTTTTTGTATACCTGCAAACCAGTTAATACTATTCCCACTCAATCGTTCCAGGAGGCTTCGATGTAATATCGAACACTACTCGATTGACATGTTTTACTTCATTGACAATGCGGTTGGAAATTCGATCCAGTACTTCAAACGGAATTCTTGCCCAATCGGCTGTCATGCCATCAATCGATGTTACTGCACGAATACCTACCGCATAATCATAGGTTCTTTGATCTCCCATAACACCAACGGAGCGGATATTGGTAAGAACGGTAAAGTACTGCCAAATCTCTCTTCTGAGACCTGCTTTGGCAATTTCTTCTCTTAAAATCGCATCGCTGTCTTGAACAATCTTGATTTTTTCTTCGGTAACTGCACCCAGAATACGAATACCGAGTCCAGGTCCCGGGAATGGCTGACGCCATACCATTTCTTCCGGTAATCCAAGCTCTTCACCTAAAGCTCTTACCTCATCTTTAAATAAGGTATTCAATGGTTCAATTAGCTGAAACTGCATATCTTTCGGTAAACCGCCTACATTATGATGGGATTTAATCGTCTGTGCTGTTTTCGTTCCTGATTCAATAACATCCGTATATAGAGTTCCCTGTGCTAACCACTTAATTTCTTCCCCTTCGGTCAGTTTTTTCACTTCTTCATCAAAGGTATATACAAATTCATTACCGATTATTTTTCTTTTATGTTCCGGATCTACAACCCCATCCAGTTTGGAAAGGAAGCGTTCTTTGGCATCGATTTTAATCAAATTGATATTCATATTCTTTCCGAATGTTTCCATTACGCTTTCGGCTTCTCCCTTACGAAGAAGTCCGTGATCGATAAACATACAGATCAACTGATCCCCGATTGCCTTATGCAGCAATGCGGCAACAACACTGGAATCGACACCGCCGGAAAGGCCTAAGAGCACCTTATCAGTACCGACTTTTTCACGAATCAATTTAGTCTGTTCCTTGATAAAATCCTGCATGCTCCAATTGTTGTTGGCCTTGCAGATCTTAAACACGAAGTTCTTTAAAATATCATTTCCGTATTCGGTATGGCGAACCTCCGGATGAAACTGCAATGTATACATCTTCTTTTCATCGTTAGCGCTGGCCGCATTGAAACAATGATCCGATGAGGCAACCGTTTCAAAACCCGGTGCTAAGGCCGATACCTTATCCCCATGCGACATCCATACCGTCTGTTCTTTTGGCAATCCATCAAAGAGCAGAGAATCCGTAGTAACCTGAATCTCAGTTCTTCCGTATTGGCGGGCATCTCCTGCCTCTACCTTACCGCCCATAGTATAGTGTATCATCTGCATTCCGTAACAAATTCCCAGAATTGGGATACCGGATGTCAAAATCGCAGGATCGCATTTGGGTGCATCTTCTTCATAGACGCTGTTCGGTCCTCCGGAAAACACAATTCCCTTTACATCTTTGAGCGCAACAATTTCTTCTAATGTCATGGTATTTGAATGTAATTCTGAATAGACTCCGAATTCACGGATTCTGCGGGCAATTAATTGATTATATTGACTTCCAAAGTCCAATACGACAATTTTATCTGGCATGAGATTCCTCCTTTTTGCTATGGGTATTCTAACATATTCCGTTTTTCTACAAAATAATCAATTCTTCTAATTTTCTATCTGTAAAACTTATAGGTGCAATATTGCACCTATAAGTTGAAAGGCATGAATAGCAGCTCTTATCATTTCGAAAATGACATCCGTTTTATTTGTGATGTTTCCGGATTGAACCTGAATGAATTGTCAAAGGCAACTTCTGTCAGTAAAAGAACCATACTTTACGCTTATTCCGGGAATCCATCAGATAATACCTTGGAAAAAATCTACACCTATATTTATCAGCAGGGCTACAGATTATCGATTGCGAAAAGCGAAATATTTAAGGAGAGCCTGAGTGCCAAAGAGCGGTTATTCTTCCACGGCTCAAAATATGGAATCAGTACTATTCGCTTTGATGGTTCAAAATTTGATTCAGATTTTTCTTATGGCTTTTATTGTTCAAAGCGCCTGGAGTCTGCATCCAGTTTTACAGCAGACTATAAAGCTTCTTCTGTGTATGTTTTTAAAGCGAATCTTTCAGGGTTAAAAATCGTTACAATGAATTGCGATTTAGATTGGATGTTGGCAATTTCCTACTATCGTCGAAAAATATCAGAATATAGCTCACATCCATATATTCAAAATTTGATTCGCAGATTAGAAACCTCCGACATCATTATCGCCCCCATCGCCGACAACAAAATGTTTGAGGTATTAAACCAATTTGCGGTAGGAGAAATAACAACCGATCAAGCTTTACATTCCCTTTCGGCATCCAGACTTGGAAATCAATATGTTTTCAAAACCGAAAAAGCTGTCAATAGATTACAATTCCTTGACCGTTTTTATCTATGTAATGAAGAAAGGGCGAATGCCAAAATATCTGTCAGGGAAAATGAAAATGTTATCCAAACGAAACTTTCAATTGCGAAAAGAGAGTTTAGAAATCAAGGAAAGTATATAGATGAGTTATTTGTATGAAAAAATTAGATGCCACCGGTTCAAAGCTTTGCACGTTCCAAGCTAATATCTTCGCCCATTCAAAAGAGCTGCCATGCTCTTCTCTTGTCTTTTTAAGACGGTTCTTTAATTCCGAGTTTGCAAGAACAATGGATCATCCGAATTATTTTTCGTTTTCATATGATGTTGAAGAATGTTATAAATCTATTGTGAAAGAATATGGCCAATCTGCCTACGGCAAAGACGTTTTCTCTGAAAATGTATTATATTGGCTGGGATACATTACAAGATATATTTGTTATACAAGAGATTATCCAAGCAAGCTTCTATATAAGAACATTCCTTTGAAATTGTTTATTTCGAATTACGAGGTATATCATACGCAAAATGAGGATTGGGTTTTTCAAAGAGTACTGGAACTTTCCGGTTTATCGGAAGACGATTTTGATAAAGGTAAGCGCGAGAAAAAAACTCTTGTCTCAATATAGTCAAGTATATTGGAATAAAGATTAACCCACAATATTATAAAATGAGAAAAAAGTTATTGATTAACTTATGTGAATCCTCAATTTTTATCACCAAAATATAAATCTCATTCATAAGTAAAGGCACCCTGCGGTGCCTTTACTTATCTTCTTTTAAAATATTAATGACATCCAATAAGGAATCACATTCCATCTGAATATATTGTTTCATTTGGTCATCCGGAATGATTTGATCTTGGATAAATACCGATTTCATACCCGCATTATGCGCTGCCATAATGCCATATTTGGAGTCTTCCAACACAAGACAGTTTTCAGCAGGAATTCCCATCATGTCAGCAGCTTTTAAAAAGATATCCGGTGCCGGTTTTCCCGGCATATTTCCCTCTTTAGAGCTGACTACCACACTAGGCTTTAATTCAAACCCTGCCTTATCAATCATTTCCTGAATATGTTCTTTTTTTGAACTGGAAGCTACCGCAAAAGGAATCTTTTTTTCATTCAGATACTCAACAAGCTCTTTTAATCCCTTTTTATTGGCATCACCCGGCTTTTTAAAATACATCCAGGTATATTCCATGCGGTGTGATTGGTAATCATCCATAACCGTTTCTAATCCCGGATACTGTTGATTCAATCTTTTGACAATGGAGGAATCCGTTCCGATCAATTGATACGTTACTTCTTTGGGAATTGACAGCTGATATTTCTCTTTCAGCATTTCAAACCAATCAATGATCATTCTTTCGGTATCAAACATCAAACCATCCATGTCAAAAATGACTGCTTCAATCATCAACAAATCTCCCAGGAAGCATCTCCGGTCAGATCATCACTGGCGCGTCTGCCGGCTTGGTAGGCAATGGTACCGGCCACCGCAATCATCGCCGCATTATCTGTGCAGCAGTACATTGGCGGAACCGTAAATTCCACATCCGGATATTTTACTTCTAATTCTTTGACCTTTTCTCTCAATCTAGAATTGGCAGATACACCGCCGCCTACCACGAAATGTTTAATTTCCGGATAGTCTTCCAATACCAGCTTGACCTTATCAAAGATTTCATCCAGGGCGATTTCCTGGAAGGAACATGCCAAATCGTTCATATCAAAGGTTTTGTTTTGACGCTCCATACGCTTTGTAAACTGCAATACACTGCTCTTTAATCCGGAGAAGGAGAAATCATAGCGTCCCTGTGTTTTTGGCTTGGCAAGCTCATATACCGGCTTACCTTCTCTTGCCATTTTATCGATCTTTGGTCCACCCGGATACCCAAGGCCGAGTACTCTTGCCACCTTATCATAGGCTTCTCCAATCGCATCATCCTGTGTTTCTCCAAGGATCTCAAAACTGGTCTCATCTTTCATATATACAAGCTCTGAGTTTCCTCCCGATACGACCAAAGCTAAAACCGGATATTTCATATCCACAACCAATTCATTGGCATAGATATGACCGGCAAGATGATGAACCGGTACTAATGGTTTATGAAACGCAAAAGCCAATGTTTTGGCTGCCTGTACACCTACATGTAAACAGCCAATTAACCCCGGACCTTTTGTGACTGCCACCACATCGACATCTTCCATGGTCATACCGGCATCCTTTAAGGCCTTATCGATACACCAGGAAATATTCTCCACATGGATACGGCTTGCTACTTCCGGAACTACGCCGCCAAATTCTTTATGCACATCAATCTGAGAAGCAATCACAGATGATAATACTTCTTTTTTATTTCTTACTAAGGCAACCGCTGTTTCATCACAGCTGCTCTCTATTCCAAGAACAATCATACTAACCTCCTATAAGGCCAATGTCATCACAATGGCATTTTCTCCATCCGGATAATATCCTTTGGATACATTGACCGTAATAAAGCCGTTTTTTTCATATAATCGTAAAGCCGGGACATTCGATTCACGAACCTCTAAGCTCATAAATTCGCATTCTGCCGTCTGTGCCCGCTTTATTAAATTCTCCAATAAGATCTGTCCATAGCCTTTTTGGCGGCATGCAGGATCAATCCCGATTCTTGCCAATTGGGCCATTTCAAAAGTTTCCCATAAAAACGCATATCCGACGATACCGTTCTCATCTTTTAGGATCCATCCATGAGAAAAAGGATTTTCCTCCAGCTCATACAGGCAGTCCTTTTCGTTCCACGGTTCTTTAAAACATGCACTTTCCAGTTTAAGAACGCGTGGCAGATCCTGTACTGTCATTTCTGTAAAGATCATACTTTATACGCACTGCTTTCCTTTAAATACTTTGGAACAAGCGCATGAATATCTTCCACCTTCTGATAGAATGGCTCCAAGTCGATAAAATTCTGTAAGAAATCGATCTGCATCGGTTCAAGTCCCAACAGTTCCCTGTCACCGAGTACGGTACCCGGATGTTCATCCAGGAAGCCCTGTAATTCATCCAGAGTCAGTATAGTAGTGGAAGGATTGATGACACCGCCCTCCAGATGAGCTACATAAGCTCTTTTAGAGCGGGCATCTAAAATCACATTGGCCTTCTGCTCTAATCCTGCATACAACTGCATCGTTGAAATACAGTACAATTCCTTGTTCATCTGGGAGCAGAGAACCTTGGCAATGGTCATCGCAATACGAATTCCGGTATAGGAACCGGGACCATCGGTAATCACAACCCGGTCGATATCTTTATAATCCAAACCTGTTTTTCGTAATAATTCATTTAATTCTACAAAGATCGTTTCACTCTGTCTTTTAAAAGCTTCTCTGGCAACACCGGCCAATAACTTATCATCTTTATACAGTCCGATAATCAGATTTTTATAGGCGCTGTCCATACATAAACTAATCATGTTGATATCCCTCCAAAACGGAAGAAGAAACAGGACCGGATGCACTTAATTCAATCGTTCGGTTCTCATCTTCCCCTTCTTCAAAAACCATTGATAACCGATCACCCGGAAGCTGGTCTTCGATAAAGCCGCTCCATTCAATAACCGTAATTCCTTCATCAAAACAATCCTCAAAACCGAGATCCTGGCTATTTCCTTCTAAACGGTACGCATCAATATGATGTAAAGGATTGCCGTCTTCCTGCTTATAGGATTTTAAGATCGTAAAGGTTGGTGAATTGATGGTTCTTTTTACTCCCAGTGCTTTCCCAAATGCCTTGGTCCATGTTGTCTTGCCGGCACCTAAATCACCGTCCAGTGTGATGATCAACTGCTTCCCTTTACAGAGATTGGCGATTTTCTCGGCAAATTCTATGGTCTCATTTAAAGAATGAATTTCAATTCTCATTTTTTCTTACTCCTTCTGATCATCTCTTTAATCGATTTGATCTGTTCAAGACGCTTCTCTACCCGAGGCTCAGATCCCTGATCACTCGGTACATAATATACTTTATCTTTTAAGGCATCCGGTAAACACTGCATGTCTGTCATATGGTATTGATAGTCATGCGAATATTCATATCCATCTCCATAGCCTAAATCTTTCATTAAACGGGTCGGTGCGTTGCGGATATGTAACGGAACCGGCTCTTCCAGTGTTTTGCGGGCATCTTCGGCAGCGCTCATATACGCCATTTCTAATGCGTTGGATTTAGGCGCTAAGGCACAATAGGTAACCGCATGGGTTAGATGCACACTGCACTCCGGCATGCCGATAAAATGGCAGGCCTGATACGCAGCTACGGTAATTTCTAAAGCGCGGGAGTCTGCCATGCCGATATCTTCACTCGCAAACCGACATACTCGGCGGGCAATATATAAAGGATCTTCCCCACCTTCCAACATACGAGCTAACCAATAGATTGCAGCCTGTACATCGCTGTTTCGCATACTTTTATGTAAGGCGGAAATAATATTATAGTGCTCTTCCCCTTTCTTATCATAAAGAAGGGAGCGTTTCTGCAGACATTGTTTCAATATGTCTTTAGAAACATGCACACCGTAAATATCCGAAGGTGAATTATATACCACCATCTCTAATGTATTTAAGCAGAACCTTGCATCCCCTCCGGAGAAAGCCGCAATCGCACGAATATCTTCCGGTTCGATATGCACATTCATATCCCCAAGACCTTTTGGTGATGTGATGGCTCTTTGGATTAACTCTTCCAAATCTTCGGTTTCTAATGCGTTTAACACGAAAACGCGGCAGCGTGATAATAACGCGCTGTTAATCTCAAAGCTAGGATTTTCTGTAGTTGCTCCAATCAGGATAATGCTGCCCTTTTCTACATACGGTAAAAAGGCATCCTGCTGGGCTTTATTAAAGCGGTGTATTTCATCCACAAATAGGATTGTTCTTTGACCGTATTGTTTGCGGGCATCGGCCTGGCGCATAACTTCCTTGATTTCCTTAATACCGCTGGTAACGGCAGAAAAATCAATAAAATAGCTCTTGGTCTGATGGGCAATAATACGGGCAAGTGTAGTCTTGCCTACACCGGGAGGGCCCCAGAAGATCATTGAAGTGACCTGATCATTTTCAATCATCCGCCACAATAGATTACCTTTATCCACCAGCTGCTTCTGTCCGACATATTCCTCTAAAGTTTCCGGGCGCATGCGGTCCGCAAGCGGGCGGTTAAAATCAGATTCTTTTTTTTCATTTTCTTCTTCAAAAAAAAGGGATTCTTGAATCATAAGCACCTCCGTCGAATCATTATACCATGACTGGGCAAAAAACGTGTGTAAGAAACGTATACATTTTATAATAATTACGGAGGTATTTATCATGAAAAGAGAAATCGATATTTTTGATTATGCAGGTGTAATTGCCCATGCCCTGCCATCAGGAATCTTGCTTAACACCAAAGGAGATAAGGTAAACACCATGACCATCGGATGGGGTCAGATCGGAATTGAATGGGGCCGTAAAATCTTTACCGTTTTTGTGCGTGAAAGCCGCTATACAAAAGAATTACTCGAACAAAATCCGGAATTTACGATTTCCTGTCCATTAGATACAGGAAATAAAAATATCATCGGTTACTGCGGCACAAAATCCGGCAGAGACACCGATAAGATCAAGGATATGGGATTGACGATTGAAGAACCGGAAGTAATATCCGTACCGGGATTTAAGGAATTCCCTTTGACCATCGAGTGTAAAGTGATCTACAAACAGGATCAGCCAAAAGAAACTCTGACTACAGAAATTGATCAAAAATTCTATAAAAACGGGGATTATCATACTCTGTATATCGGAGAGATCGTTTCCGCTTATATCATCGAATAGAAAAAAGCGAACTATTCAGCCCGCTTGTCATTTTTCTTTAAGTATCGAAGCTCATCCAGAGCTTCTTTTTTATCGGTAAACCAAGTTACATAGAAGCGGTCCCACGGAAGTAATTCTTCTCTGTCAAAGTAGTACTGACCTCCATGAACTTCCATCCAGTTAATCACTTTTGATTGAAGAGTAACCTTTTGTTTCGTATCCGGTTTTAAATACCAGATTTCCTGTCCGCTTTCTAACAACTGAAGACGCTCAACTTCCTGGGTGGTTAATGTAGAAGGAATATTATTCACCTTCCATGTCTTATTGTAGTTTAACAGCGGAATCAACATTTTTTCTTTCTTCTGCACGATGATATACCATTGTTTCTTTTCCAAGTCATAGTAAACTCCGTACACGATCATTGAAGATCCCTTCATTGATTCAATTACGCCTTCCTTTAGGCAGGCAGTCAGAATTTGATAGTTTTCATTCATATTATTGTCCTTCCTTTCTGACTGATGTGGAAAAAGTAAAAGAGGCCGCACCAATCCCATCCATCAGTCCCGCCTCTTTAATCTATAAAAATTTTAACATAGAGCCAATTTGTAGTCAATTCTGATTGTAGTGCTGCGCTTCTTCGATATACTTGATCGCATTGGCACGATTGGCTTCAATTTCTTCTGCTGTCAACATCCGTCTTACCTTTGCAGGAGAGCCCATCACCAGAGAATTATCTTCAATCACAACATTTTGAGGAACCAGAGCTCCGGCTGCCACAATGCAGTTTTTACCGATAACAGCTCCATTTAAGACAATCGCTCCCATACCGATGACTGTGTTTTCCTTTATGGTACATCCATGTAAGATGGCCGCGTGTCCTACGGTTACATATTTCTCCAACGTCACAGGATATCCTTTATCCACATGGATCACGCAGTTATCCTGCACATTCGATCCTTCCTGGATCAAAATCGCATCCTCTTCAGCACGGATCACGGCATTAAACCATACCGAACAATCTTTCTCAATCGTAACATTCCCCCGAATTACAGCACCTTCTGCCACAAATACGGATTGATCTATCTTCATAATCATCACCAAAGCTATTTTACCATACCCTTTCTTGTCATGTATAATGGGGATGGAGGAACTAATTATGATTTATCCACAGTTTTTAAGAACCAATGATACCATTGGGATTGCGGCACCGAGCGCCGGTGTCGGCAAGAAAATCGAATCCTATGAAAGATCACTTCAGGTCTTAAAAGACAATGGATGGCAAATTAAAGAAACCGCCTCGGTAAGAAACGAAGGCGACCGCAGTGCAGATGCCAAAACGCGGGCTGAAGAATTTGTCTCCTTGTTTAAAGATGGCGGAGTGAACTTCGTAATGTGTGCAGCCGGTGGCGGCTTCTTATTTGAAATCTTAGAAGATTTAGATTTTGAAGAGATGAAATATCACCCAAAATGGATATCCGGACACTCGGACCCTACAGGCATCCTCTATCCGTATACGGTTAATTGTGATGTGGCAACCTTCTATGCGATGAATGCCGGAGGCTATGATGTAGAACCAATGCCGGAATACATTCAGAACAATCTAAGAATGCTCAGAGGAGAACAGCTGATTCAGAAAAGTTCTAAGATGCATATGAAGACACCGACCTTCTTAGCAGAAAAGGTAGAATTCGATACACCTACCAAATGGATTTCTTCGGTTGGTGATTTTGAAGTCGAAGGACGCTGTATCGGTGGATGCATGGATGTATTAAAAGATTTGATTGGTACAAAATTTGATGGAACCAAGGATTTTGTAGAAAAATATAAAGATGACGGTCAAATCTGGTTCTTTGATGTATTCTCCATGAGTGCCGAAAATGTATACCGCACACTTCGTCAAATGCGTTATGCCGGATGGTTTGACCATACTAAGGCCATTATTCTTGGACGTGTATTGTTTGAATCCAGTGATACGGATATGACCTATCAGGAAGCAGCTGAATGGGCTGTCAGAGATATTCCTGTTATTACCGAAGCCGATGTAGGACATACGCTTCCTTACATGACCATGATCAACGGTGCCATGATGCATCTTGTCATGAAAGAGAACAAAGCACAGATTCAATTCTCATTTAAATAAGAATCTGTATTTCTTACTGCTGTGTTATAAAAAATTTTTCGCTGTATTCTGTTAATTTGATTCCTCTAAGACAATAAAAAATAATTTCTATTATAATATATAATTTACTGTTTATTTCACTGATTTACTGCTTATATTGTAAAACCCGGAGATCAAACTCCGGGTTATTGTTTTATTGTTCAAATAATACCTTGTAAGCCTCCATTGCCATTGCCTTATAGCCGGCAGCACTTGGATGCAGGTGATCTCCGGAATCCAATCCGACATTAAATTCCTTTGGCTTTTTCGGATTTTCCGTTGCCTTATGGAAGTCGATAAATCCATCAGCCTTGGTATCTTTGGCAAGGCATTCATTGAATTCGTTTTTCATTACTTCTCGGAAATCTTCATAGGTACGCCATCCGTAAATCGGAAGTAAAGCACCTAAATAGACCTTAAATCCCATATCTTTTCCGATATCGATATATCTGTCAATTCCTTCCATCATCTCTTCAATGGTCGGAAGATCACTCATCGGGCGGAACTGGTTTACCGCATATCCAACCGGATGAATGATATCGTTAATTCCCTGCTGGATAATGACAATATCCGCTCCGGATACATCCCATTCTCTTGGAACACGATGTTCTCCCTTTAATCCATATGAATCATAGGTAATCGAAGAATACTCTCTTAGGATGCGGGTTCCGCTGGCTGCCTTACGAATAATGGCAGTATCTTTGATTCCTTTTTCCTTTAAGATCAGTGTCAAATATTCCGGCCAGTCTTCTGCGGTAATGGAATCCCCATAACAGATGATGGCGTGATTCTTTTCTTCGGTAAAGACTTCTACATCGCTTAAGAAGTAATTCCAATGTGTTAACTTGGTTGTTTCGGCATCTAAAACCGGATATTCACTCTGGTCACCGATGGAGAAATAAGCCTCGGATAGAGGACCTTCTGTCACAACGGCAGAACGCATTTCCGTAAAGTCCTTTAAATAAAAACTGATGACTAAACGCTCGGTATCCGAAACATTAAAATCAACTGGCTCGGTTGTATGTTTCTTTCCTGCTTCAATGGTAAAACCATCTACTTTGACAAGGGTATCTTTCTGAATCTTTCCGCCAAATGCCTTAATTTTATTTCCTTCTGAATCTAAAGTAGGGCTTTTATCCTCTAAAGCGATCGTAATCTTATCAATCGTGATGGCTTCATTGCCACAGATATTATCAAATGTTAAGCGTATTTTATTGCCTTTAAAAGGTGAATAAATCGGATAGCGGAGTGTCAAATTTTTGGCATAATTCTCCGGCTTTCTTGTCGCAATCGACATCGCATTTCCCCATATTTCAACCCATTTTGTATACATGTTTTCATCCTCTTTTCCCTGCTTATTTTATCATTGTTCTTTAGGGAAAAACAGATATGGTCTATAATCTTTGTATGGATGCTTCAAAAATAATCGACAATACAATTAAATATGTAAAAGATGTCTTTCAAAATGATTTCAGCGGACATGATTATTTCCATACCATGCGGGTATACCGCATGGCTTTGAACCTCGCAAAAAAAGAAAAGGCCGATCTTTTTATCGTTTCTATGGCAGCTTTACTTCATGATGTAGATGACTATAAATTATCTCCAAATACATATCCTACAAAAGAGAGAGCCCGCTCTTTCTTACAATCACAAAATGTGGAGCCAAGTGTTATCAACCAAATCATCGAATGTATTGATACGGTATCCTTTAAGGGAAAGGATAGTGTAATACCTTCTACCATCGAAGGAAAATGCGTACAGGATGCCGACAGACTGGATGCCTTAGGAGCTATGGGAATCTCTCGAACCTTTGCGTATAGCGGCAGTCATAACCGTATTCTTTATGATCCGGATATTGCGCCTTTATACGATATGGATGAAGAAACCTATCGAAACCATACATCCACTGCCATCAATCATTTCTATGAAAAACTGTTCCTTTTAAAAGATATGTTGAATACCGATGCAGCAAAAGAAATTGCCGGACATCGTGAAGCCTTTATGAAAGATTTTTTAGATGAATTCTATGCCGAATGGGATGGAATAAAATAAAAGCCGGGAAATCCCCGGCTTAAAATGTATGCACTCTTAAAAATTCATAAGCTTCGTATACTTCTTCTGTCACATCTTCTCCGTCTTTGTTGATCAGTGTCTGTTTTGGCAGGTCTTCATGAAAATCCAGATGAGCGTTTTGAGCAATCACATTTTTTAAATAATTGTTCTCATCAGCCATATTCACATCCGGCTGTAAAAGAATATTGTTGTAGGCTTCCATAATTGCCGTTACATCGGCTCCATACAATGTCAATCCTTCATATTTAGACAGGTCTGTACCGTATTTACCGGCACTTCGATACAACTCATTGATATCTTCGCGCAGCCATTTTGATTCTGCTTCGGTTAATGGTTCACTGTTTAAGTACGTATTAATATTATCATCGACCTGTTCCAGATTTGACATACCGGATAATGTACATACCAAGCCATCCAGCGAGCCGATAAAACGAATTGCCCAGGATGCGATTGATTGGTCCGGTGCCTTTTCCTTCAATACCTTCTCAACTACATCAGGAACTTTTGCCAGGCCTCCGCCTTTGACCGGCTGCATCACAACGACCTTCTTGCCATGACGGCGAATGATTTCACATTGTTCACCGGTACGCACTAATTTGGAGTTCCAGTCTAAATAGTTTAACGGAATCTGCACAAATTCAATATTTGGATGATCATTTAACACTCTTTCCAACAACTCCGGTGAGGAGTGGAAGGAAAATCCCAGATGGCGGATCTTGCCATCGGCCAGCCATTTTTCGGCATGTTCAAATAAATGTTCTGTTTGAGCGACACCGCCTTTTCCATCATAACCGTCATACCATACTGTTTGGATATTATGAATCAAATAATAATCAATATAATCCACACCTAAACGGTCTAACTGCTCTTGGAAAATGGCTTCAATTTTATCTTCATCTCCCGGTTTTAAATTAAATGTCGGAAATTTTGTCGCAATGGTGAAGCTGTCACGAGGATGTCTTTCGACAACAGCTTTACGAACCGCCTCTTCGCTTTTGCCCTTATGATACACATAGCTTGTATCAAAATATGTAAAACCGGCATCTAAAAAACGGTCTACCATTTCATTAAGCTGTTCATAATCAAAATCAGTAGGATCTTCGCTTAACAGCGGAAGACGCATCATTCCAAATCCTAATTTACTTTTTAATGCCATTTTTGTTTCCTCCTTTTATAAACTCTTTCCAAAGCGATACAATTCTTTGCGCTTTTTAGCGGATTTATTCTGTCTGCCATTTGCGGTAAAGATACCGGCGTTTTCCACGCCCCAGTATTCTACGATGGATTGGTGGTATTGTGTGATGGCAGGCCCATATACATACTTACTTCCGGAGCTCATAATCAATGCGACCTTTTTGACCTTTTTAGGAATATCAATCGAATAAGTTCGATGAATCACCGCCTGAAGTTGGGCAGATAAGGTAAAGTAATAGATTGGTGAGGCAAACACAACCATATCGGATGTTAGAATTTCCGGATAGATTTGGTGCATGTCATCTTTTTGAACACAGACTCCCTTTTCTTTATTGCGACAGTATTCGCAAGCCATGCAGCCCTTCACATTCTTAAACGCAACATTGATGATCACCACTTCATGACCGACTTCTCTTGCCCCTTTAGAAAACGCATTTACCATATCGGAAGTGGCTCCATCGATATGCGGACTTCCGTTTAACACTAAAATTTTCATCTTATTCACCTACATAAAATGTGATTGTCACATCCCCATTACTTAATAAATCCCGCATATCATTTTGATTCTTATTCGTGATATGACCCAGTCTTGTATATGCCCATGAATTAGATCCATAGAATACGACAACCTGATTACCCGAGTACAATACGATATCCCCGGAATTTGTGGTTGTTTGACGATCGTTTCGAGGTAAGCTTGTTCCAATAGATCCTACCTGTTCAAAACCGCCGTACATCGACATTTGAATCGAAAGCGACTTGTCTTTGACAAGCTCTTTTAAAGCTTGTACCGATTCATTTTCTTCCCATGTCACCTGTACTTCTGTTTCCTCAATTCTCATTTTCAGTTCTTTTTCCATCATCGTTTCCTCCTGTTTTGGTTCTGTATCTGTGTTGTTGTCTGTAGTCTCTGTACTTTTACATCCCTGCATCAGTACAATCAAACATATACATATGAATTTGAATAGTTTATTCATAAAAACTCCATCTACTGGTTATTGATTTGATAAGCTACATAATCTAAGGTGTCAATTTTACGCTGTTGATCATGCAGGGTAATTAAACATTCTTTACGGCATTTTTCTAATAATTTCATTCCGCAGTTAATATCGTTTTTCTCCATGCATTGACGGAATTGTTCAATGTCATCCATTGAGCACCCGGCATCAAAAAGGCCTTCTAATATTTCTTTTATATCCATCGTCATCACCTGCTCTTGATGATATTGTACTTATCATTTTTCCTATAATCCAATACTTGTTAATTATGCGTTGGTATGCTTAAAATATATAGGAAGGAGGATTCATTATGGACATTCGAACTATGAAATATTTCCTTGCGATTGTACGGGAAGGAACGATTTCCGGTGCAGCCCAGGCTTTACATGTTGCCCAACCCTCTCTATCCCGCCAAATGAAAGACTTGGAGGATGAATTGGGAGCTTCTTTATTTATCCGGGGCAATCGAAAAATTGTCTTGACAGAGGAAGGTATGGTATTGCGGCGACGGGCCGAAGAAATGGTACGCCTGCTTCAGATGACAGAAGATGAAATATCCCAAATGAAAAATAAAGTCTCCGGTACAATACGCATCGGAGCCGGTGAGTCCTCAACTTTTCATATACTGTCAAAAACCGCCAGTGCTCTTTCAAAAGAACATCCGGATATTCTGTTTCAAATTACCAGCGGAGATACTGAAGATCTGATGGACCAGCTCAATAACGGTTTGATTGACTTTGCCTTGATCTTCACGGAAGCCGACAGAACTTTATATCAGTCTATTCCGTTAGGAGAAGACCGTTTCTGTCTTTTAATGCCAAAAGATGCCAAGCTTGCCAAAAAGGAAGTCATACATATTAATGAATTAAAAGATGTAGATTTATTGATATCGCGTGCCCAGGAACCATCATTATCCGGATCCGAACAATTCTCCGGTCTGCATGTGGTTGGCACATATAATTTGATCTATAACGCATCTTTAATGGTCGAAGATGGACTTGGTTATGCGCTCTGCTTTGAAAATCTAATCAATACTACCGGTGAGAGCCCTTTGTGTAGCCGACCTATTGTTCCTGAAATAAAATCTCAGGGAAATCTTATATGGAAAAAATATCAGGTATTCTCTCCTGCCGTTCAGCTATTTATCAATCGATTGAAAGATAATAATTAAACGCCGATTCATTACGAACCGACGTTTTTTAAATCTTCTACATCAATAATATGAAATCCATTTTCTTTAAGTAAGGCAGCTGTTACCCCCGAGCCATCAACCAATTTCCCGGTAAAGAATCCATCGTAAATCTGTTTGACACCACAGCTTGGTGATCTTGACTGTAAAATGATCACATCCGGTTTTTCTTTCATTGCGATATCTAAACATTTAGATGCCCCTAAGCGGAAGTTTTCATCTATATTTCTTCCATCTCTGGTGCATACAATTCCGTTACATATTTCCGATGGAATACGCGGTGTGGGTAAGCCTCCCATCTGTTCCGGACAGATAGAAATCACATCAAAGTCTTCTAAATACTTTATTAACTTCTCATTTTTATTATTGCCGCCGTTATATTTACAATTTTCTCCCAGAAGGCAGGCACTGACCATAGCCTTCTTTTTATCTTGATTCATTACCCATGCGAAAGCTTTTGCGGTCCGTAAATCCGGATTTTTAAAGTGATTTCCTTTATTCCACTCTAAAGCACATTTCTTTCCCGCTTGATTTAAGATCGCATATGCTTCTTTGATTTTATCTCCCACGGTTGACATGATGGGATTTCTGGTTCTTTCTTCTCTGTCTCCTAAACTTAAGTAAATGGAATCCGCCTGCATGGGATTTTCTTTCATATATTCCGTAAAGTTTTCAAACCAGATTGAAGGTGAAGCTGCCGCGACTCCATCAAACAGATCTGTTTGATACGCTGCCCACAGAGCAAATAAACCTGCCAGGGAATAACCGCCTATATAGATTCTTTTCCGTTTTTCTTCTTTTAATTCTTCTAATAAGAAATCGAGTGTTGAATCTGCCTTACCTTCAAAATCTTCATCTCCAAATACGGCAGGAGCATGCCATGGCGATAAGTCTCTATTCCAGTTCTCGACCTGGATTGCCTTTAAATAAAAGTCTTTATTTGTCAGCTCTTGAATATGCGCGACTTCCCTTTCGATTCCTTCTAAATCATGATCATCAACCATTTGAACAAGAAGGATATCCGCATTCGGATTTCCATATGTATATATTTTCATAGTATTTTACCTTCTTTTTTTATTATTATACCTTGAACTATCCGTTCTATATGCATCATATAAAAAAAACTCCGTAGAGGAGCAAAAAAAGAAATCGGGAATATCGACAACAGCAGTTGTATATCCCCTTTAAGAAACAAGTTCTTTCAATTGTGTTGTCATATTAGCACTTACTTGAAATAACGTCAATTCTTTCTCCACACATATATCAGCCAACACTGGTTTCGCTAAACTAATCCTTATATTGAATCAAACCACAAAAAAACTCCTTGCGGAGTCTTTTCTACAATAATGTTTTAACGTATTCTTCTACAGCTGCCATATCTGCCGGCGGTTCAAAGCGGGCTACCACCTTACCATCACGGTCGATGATAAATTTAGTGAAGTTCCATTTAATGTCGGATTTCTTATCCCAATCCGGATCTTCAGCCGCAAATTTTTTCTCTAATAATTCTTTATACTTATGTTCATCAAATCCTTTTTCTGATTTTAAATACGTATATAAAGGTAATTCGTTTTCACCGTTCACATCGGATTTTTTCATCTGTGGGAAAGTCGTATTGTAGTGTAAAGTACAGAATTCATGAATTTCTTCATCGGTTCCCGGAGCCTGTTTACCAAATTGGTTACACGGGATATCCAAGATTTCTAAGCCCTGATCGTGATAATCTCTGTACATCTGTTCAATCGGTTCATATTGCGGTGTAAAGCCACATCCGGTAGCTGTGTTTACTACCATGATTAACTGTACCCTTGTAGTCAGAAAGATTCAGGCTTTCACCTTTTCCGGTTGTGATTGTAAAATCGTAAATCATAATTTTTTCTCCTTCTACGTGCATTATCTTATTTAAATTAATACGATGTCAAGAATGGTGCATCTTAGCTGAATGTATTTACAGAGATGTTTTCGGTTCGATATAATCAAAAAGAAAGATGAGGAGATCAGATGGAGTATTTCTGGTATATCATTGCCGCACTCAGTGCCGGTATCGGAACCAGTCTTGCGGGACTGTCGGCTGCCACAGTCATGGTTCCTATATTAATTGTTCTCTGCCCGTCCTTTTCCAATGAGGTCGGTGTATATCAGGCCACTGCCGTTGCCCTGGCATCGGATATTCTGGGAAGCGCTGTTACAACCTATGTGTATTGGAAAAACGGAAATATCGACTTAAAACGCGGATGGCTGATGGCTGTGTGTATCATTTCCATGTGCATTGTCGGCAGTGTTGCAGCTTATTATGCAGGTAATGTCGTACTAGGTAACTTTTCGTTATTTCTAACGTTCTTTATCGGTATCCGTTTTTTGGTAAAACCCGATACGGAACGTAAAAATACCAATTCCCATGGAGAAGCCTTAGATTGGAAAGGCGTTCTTATCTCCCTTTTCTTTGGGCTCACTATCGGATTTGGAACCGGCTTTGTCGGAACCGGCGGTGGTATGATGATGTTGATCGTATTTACGGTATTTCTTGGCATGGATCTAAAAAGTGCTGTAGGTACCAGCACCTTTATCATGACATTTACCGCTTTGATCGCATCGATTTCCCATGCGATTGTCGAACCTACCATCGTAACGGAAAGATGGGATGCCTTACTCATATGCGTATCTGTCGCAACAGCTGCCTCGCTTTATTCCGCCAGATTTGCCAATAAAGTCGATAATCGCACCGTTGGTCTTGCCACCGGTACCGTTCTTACTATATTAGGGGCATCTATGATCTTTCTTAACTACAAAGATGTCATCCTATCATTTTTTGGGATTCAATAAAGGAAGTGTGAAATTATGTCATCATTCAATAGAAAATATTACCAGGATATTCAATATAAACCATTTCTGTTTTATGTGGTATTTGGTGTATCGGGAAATGAATTGCAGGTATCCAAATCAAAACACCATGTCGATGCCTTCCCGGAGAAATTAGAGATTCTTTCTTTAAACCGCACAGAACATAACGACTACATCAACGGCTTTTTTAACGGACAGTTAGGAACTTTGTTGAAAGAGGATAACGCCGATTTATTTGAAAAATGCAGAGCAGCTGACAAGTGTGTCATACTTCGCGGTGAGATTGAAAAGGATGCAACGCTTGATTATATACAAAGTACCATCGGTATCCTGCAATCCTTTATGGAAAACGGTGCATTAGGAGTTTTAGACTTATTCACCTTTACCCTGTATGATTCAAATACATGGTCTGAACGTTTCTTTGAAAAAGATATCAATGCCCAGGACCATGTAACCATCTTTGTATCCGAGCAGGATCATCATTATTGGTTACATACAAGAGGAATGGGAAAATTCGGAAGGCCGGATTTAAGTTTGTTTGAGACAGATGAAGAAAACATCCAAAAGGATAAAGCGGTGATTGATCAAATGATTTATTACAGCGGTGAAGGTGCTTTCTTTAATGGCGAAGTGATCATCCATACAAATGAAGGAAAATATAAAGTTCTTGGCGAATTTGTTCCGGATTGGAACAACGATGATTTCAATAATGCCCATATTAATATCCAATCCATTGAGAAGATAGAGGAGTGATACTATGGAATTAACTTATAAAGATGTACCGATTGAAATTGAATTTGATATGGACCAAAGTAAGGAACATATCGACCAAGACTTCCGTGTTTTATGCGAGATTGGAATTGACAATTTGATTAAGGAACATTTTATTCCATGGTTATTAAATGAACAATTTAAAGACCGAGATCCCCAAAAAGTGTTTGAAGGACTGCGCGTTTTTGAGATTTTCTATAATTACGGAAAGATTATCGCAAAGTATTCACCGACCGGCGAAGAAAACTATTTCGGTCAATTTGAATTTGATTTTGAAAGTTCAAATGAATATACCGAAGATATTTTAGAAGCATCTGCCATGAAGGTTTATATACTCAATGGAAAAATCGTGAAAGTCGAGGGATATGATATCTAATGTTCGCAAACTTTGAATTTAATCCGGGAACCGATTTTATTCCGGAATATAATCTACCTCAAGACTATCTTGCCTTTATGCATCAACATAACGGCGGTGAAGGTCCTGTCGGTAAAAATGCCTATATGCAGTTAATTCCTTTAGAAGAATTGGTTTCTTTCAACAAAGATTATGAAATCGAAAAATATCTTCCCGATATTATTCTTTTCGGAACGGATTTAGGTGGAACCCTATTTGGATATGATACAAAAAAGAAGATGTACGCAGCCATAGATGCCTGTTCTATGTCAGGAGAAGATGTTTGGTATAAAGGAAAGACATTTAATGAATTTATTGTGGCCGTAGATCAAGGCGATTTATAAAACAGGGAGAAATGCGTTCTCCCTGTTTATTGTTTAGAATAATCTTTTACACACTCTAATCTAACCGTGCGTGCTTTTTGTTCGGTATCTTCGGATTCGTCGTAGCCATCATATGGGGCTGTTGGATCATGCGGCTTCTGCTTCTTAAGTGAGTTGCAGACTTTATCCTTATGTCGAAACACAAACTCTAAGTCTTCACTCCACCCCGTATGACCGGTAATTATCTTTGGCTGGATCTGCTTTTCTTTTAATATCGTTTCTAATCTTGCCAGAGAATGTTTGGCAACAGTATTGTCCTCCGCTAATGAATTGATAAAGCTGTATCCCCCATCAGCTCCAAACCAGATAGTATCCCCTGTAAATAAATAGGCATCATCAATTAAGTAGACCATATGACCCCATGTATGTCCCGGTACCAAAATTGCCTCTACTTTGATGCCATTAATATCCAAAATCTGGCCATCATTTAATAAAACACGCTTATTGTCAGTATAGACCATAGGAAGTTTATATAAGCCAAAGATAACCTTACGGCGGATTTCCCCGGTCAGGTATTTATTCTCGATTTCTCCAAGATATAAGGTGGCATTTTTAAACAAACCATCGCTATCTCTTTCCACCGCTCCGACATGATCGGTATCTTGATGGGTAATTAAGATATGTTCAATAGATGCCGAATCAATATCCAGCCAGCCTAACTTCTCTTTTAAGCGGTCATAGTTATATCCGGCATCAATCATAATGGTTGTGCCGTTTTTTGTATAAAAGAATATATTGGCAATCCATTCCCGAATACAGGACACATGTTCATCAATATGACCGGTATTCAATGGCTTGAATATTTCCTTTCCCCGATACCCCATACTCATCACTTTCTTTTGAAAGTTTGACGCTTTTTTAGACATATATTCACCTCCTTTATAGTTAGTATACACTAACCTAAATAGAAAAGAAAAGTCATCTAGATTAAATTCTTTCTAAATGACTTTAATATAGAGCGGTCTTATCCCTCAACACCCTCAATTTTTAAGGAGCTTCCTTTATCACTGTTTCTTACAACGATCTTTTGCGGAATACTTTCCTCTAAGCGGCTGACATGCGAAATAATTCCTACCAGATGATGACTTCCATCCGACAGGCTTTCAAGTACCTGGACCGCCTTATCCAAAACACCATCATCCAGTGTGCCAAATCCTTCGTCAATAAACAGTGTATCTAGTGCCTGTCCGCCGGAATGGCTTTGAACTACATCCGATAATCCTAAGGCAAGAGCCAGCGATACAATAAACGACTCTCCGCCCGATAAAGATGCCGACTCTCTCTGTATTCCGGTATTTCGATCTAAGACTTCAATATCCAATCCGGCTTTGGCATTTTTACGTCCTGCTTCCATTTGGTGAATCAATTGATATTGACCTCCGGACATGATTTCTAAGCGAATATTGGCCTTTTCAATCACCTCTCTAAAGGTAGCCCCCATCACATACCGATCAAAAGATAGCTTGCCTCCTTCTCCATTCGAGCCGGAAGCTAAATCCGACAGTTTTGACAATATTTTTGAGGCATAATCTGTCTTGGATAGCTTTGCCTTCTCGATCTTAATATTGTCGTAAACCATCTTATGATTATTTCTTTGATTGGTGATTTCATTCAACTTGTCACCGGCTTCTTTAAGCCGTATATCAGATTGATGAATCTGTTCCTGTAAGCTGTTTAGATCCTGCTTGGTCCAATCCTTTGTCTGAATGGTTAACTCCTCAATTCTCTGTCCGGTATTTTTGACATCATTATGATAGGCATTCAACTTCTCATCCGTTTGCGACAGCCACTTTTCCGGATTTGGGATATTTTCCAATTCCCTATCGGCACTTTCTAACGAATCAAAATTTGTTTCAATGAGTATAAGCTGTAAATTCTTTTCCTCATCCAGCTTTCTTTTCTCCGTTTCCGGAAGCTTATTTCGATTGGAATCTAAAGATCCCTTTAAAGTATTGTATCTCTCTTGGATAGCTCTATTGTCGGCTTCATGAGCCTGTACCAATTTTGATAATTGATCTTTTTGAGCATTTAAACGGTCGATATTGGCATTTACTTCATTGGAATTGTTATATATCAATTTCTTTTGAATATTTTGAACTTCTTCTTCCCAGCTTTTTAATTCAGCGGTTTCTTTTTCAATGCCGGTTGACAAACCGGTTCGTTTTTCCATCCATTGGTTTTTCTTCTCATTATCGTTTTTGATTTTAGATTGTAAATCTGCAAAGCGTTCCTGGTTGGCATTTTCCTTGAGAATTGTTTCCTGAAGTTGATCGATTTTATCATTTAGACCTTTCAGCTTTTCGGATAAATACTGAGGTTTTTCCAATGCATTCCAATCTTTACAGTCTTCAAATATTTTCTGCACCTTATCTAAGACATCAATTTTCTGACTGTCGATTCTCTGTTTGATACTTTCTTTCAAGTTGTATGCCTGAATGCGGGCTTTATCAAAGTTTTCAAATAATTCCTTAGCTGCATCCACCTCCATCTGGGTAGGAACATCTTCTTCCAGATGGGCAAAATGCACTTCCTGTCCCGAGATAAAATGAGTTTGGCATACCGGACATACTGTTTTGCCTGTTTCATTTAACTCCCTGCGCATTTTTTCAGCCATTATTCCCGACTGTCCTTCAAAGAAGCGGGCATATAATCCATCCCAGATGAGCTTCGCCTGTAGTGTCTTATCGGCGATATTTTCGAACTCTGTTTCTTTTTCCAGAAGCTCATCCCCGTTGGCATGGATTGCCTTTAAACGCATTTGAATATTCTGAATATCTTTTTTTACAGATTTCTTATTTTCTAATTCATTTTGAGCCTGAATCTTTAATACCTGGGCATTTTCTAATGTTTTAGACTCCGCTTCATCCTTATTTAAAGATTCTTCTAATGCCTCCAAATCCTTTTTAGTTTGATCTAATGCGGCTTTATCGGTTTCTATTTTCTGAATGCGGATTTTAATATCGTTTTGAAGATTATCTCGCTTTTTATAATCAGACAGAGAATCTTTTAATAATTGAATCTCCTTTGTCAGATCTTCAATTTTGGTCTTATTGAGCTCGTCTGCCTTTACAAGGTCTTCAGCTTCTTTTTTCTTTTTTTCACTTTGAACAAGTGTGTTTTCTAAATCTTTGATCTCCTTTTTTAAACGTTCCAGCTGAAAAGCGGCATCTGCACTTGTTTTGGCAGCCGGTCTTACCTTTCGAAAGGCATCAGCTACACGGGTACGCTGCTTCTCTAAATCCAAATAAGAATCCGCTTGTTGATGTAACTGTTCCAAATGCGCTCTTTTTAGTGCCAGCTCATCAATCAATTGATTGTGCATCTTTGCGGTTCCGAGATTTTTATTTAAGGCATCCACCTCATCCTTTGCGCCGGTATAGACCTTTGCGCTTTGAGAAATCTGTTCGGTTTCTTCCTCCATTAAAGCTTTGAGATGATCCAACAATTCCGGATGATCCGGAAGCCATAATTCAGGATCGGAATTCTCCGGAGCCTTGAAGGATGTCTCCATATAACTCGAGATTCTTTGAAGACTGGTTTTTCTTTCATCCTTCAATTTTGTATAAGCCTGTCCGATTAAATCCTGGTATCGCAGATAAATAGAGTTATCAAAGAGCTTACCTAATATTTCACTTTTCTCATCGCTTCCGGATTTCAGAAATTTCTTAAAGTCTCCCTGTGCCAACATCACAATCTGACGGAATTGATCTTTATTTAAACCGAGGATTTCGGTTATGCGGTCCGTTATCTTTTTTGGAACATTTATCGTTGTATCATTCGGTTCCTTAAAGAAAGCCGTAACGGTTGAACCACTGTATGCATCTTTACCTCGGGCTTTTCTGAAATGCAGTTTTCTTTGTACATAGTATTGTTTACCATTCTGTTCAAAGGTCAATTCCACAACGGTATCTACACTTTTATCAACATGATCGGAGTGCATCATTTCCAGTGTTCTTTCCGAGCCGCTGGACTCCCCATATAACGCAAACACAATCGCATCAAAGATGGTTGTCTTACCGGCACCGGTATCTCCGGTGATTAGAAATAAGCCATTCTTAAAACGATTGAAATCGACAATGGTTTCATTGGCGTAGGAGCCAAAGGCTGTCATCTTTAATAGAATCGGTTTCATTCGTATTCCCCCTTCAGCGCTTCAGCTTTTTTCAATATCTTATCGATATCTTTGGTATCTAATGGCAGATGGACATCCTGATTTCGTACCAGTTCTCCGACATATTTCATGATCGCATATTCATCATCGCCCGGCGGTGTACCATCGCTCTGTTCCTGATAAAGATCGGAAAATAAATCTTCTAATGATTTATTTTCAACAGATTCTCGATCTACAGAAGCTGCAATCCCGGAAAAAGAAGTATATGTCGACAACATTTCCAACAAGAGACTGTCGTGGCTTTCCAACATTCCCTTTATATAGCGCATCGATTCCGGCGTAATTCTTTGATTGGTAATTGTGATACCGAGATATTCATTTCTTCCGTTATCCTTTTCCAGAAGTGCGTAAATCTCATCCTTTGTTCCTTCCAGATAACGCATCTTATGTAAAGGCTTTAATTCTTTGACATTGATTTCTACCGGTTCTTCTTTACTCTTTATGATCACTTCCACAAAACCCTTTTTAGCCTGTCTTGTCTCCTTAAAGTGGTAACAAAGCGGTGTTCCGGCATAACGAACTGTTTCCCTTCCTACCGGATAGGATGAATGAATATGACCTAAGGCCACATAATCAAATCCATCAAAGGCTGTATAATCAATCTGGCCGACACCGCCAACCATAGACTCCGAGCCTCCTCGTTCAATTTCTTTGCCGTTGGAGACTACATTTTGATGGGAAATCATCACATTTCTTTGAGTGAAATCGATATTCTGCTGGTCAATCAATTTTTTTACGGCACCATCATACGTACGCAGTTCATCATTTTCTAAGATCGTAGAAATCTGTTCCGGGAAGGTATACGGCAGCAGCCAGAATGTAATATTTCCATACGCATCTTTTAAAGTCACATGTTTGATTTCTTTCTTTACCGTTCCGGCAATATGTATATTCTGCTTGGCGAGCATTTGGTGGGCAAAAGACAACTTCTGTCCGCTGTCGTGGTTTCCGGCAATCATCAATACCGGAATATCCATATTGGATAAGCGTGTTAAAAAATCATCCAATAATTCTACTGCTTCAGCACTTGGATTAGATCTGTCATAGACATCCCCTGCCACTACTACGGCATCCGGTTTATCCTCTTTACAATAATTTATAAATTGGTTCACCCAATATTGTTGGTCATCCAACATAGATAAGCCATAAATAGACTTACCGAAATGTAAATCCGCTACATGATAAAATTTCATGATTCACCTCATTCGCTCTATCTATTTCATAACAATATATCCTTATTCTACAATACGAAATTTCAATTGAAAAGGCGCAGAAAAAGCCATCACAGGGATGGCTTCAATAAGTATTACCACTCTTTAACCAGGCATTCACCGTTGGACTTGCAGATTTCCTTGAACCAGTCATAAGATTCTTTCTTGGAGCGTTCTAAGGTTCCGTTTCCGTCATTGTTTCTGTCAACATACACAAAGCCATAACGTTTTGACATTTCACCGGAGCCGGCGGATACCACATCGATCGGTCCCCAATAAAGATAACCCATCACATCCACTCCATCCAGAATCGCTTCATGAACATTGCGCAAATGTTCACGAACATAGCGCTGACGGAAATCATCGTGGATTTCGCCGTTCTCATCTCTTGCCTCAATTAATCCAATGCCGTTTTCAACGATAAACAGAGGAATATTATAACGGTCATATAAGACATTTAATACATAGCGAAGTCCGACAGGATCTACCGGCCAGTTATACGGTGCCGGTGAGGTTTCCTTTAAGTACGGATTTTTAGCACCGCTGGCTCCGCCGGTATGCATTTTCATTACAACATCTTTATCGTAAACACTGGACATGTAGTAGCTGAAGGAATAGAAGGATACCGGATAATCATGGATCAATTGAATTTCATCTTCCCGCATTTCCGGTTCACAATTTCCTTCTCTCCATTTACGCTTTACATAACCCGGGATAATTCCTTTACAGAACGCATCCGCCATAAATAAAGAGATATTTCTTGCGTTATTATAAGCACCTAATACATTTTCCGGGTCGCAGTTTACCGGATATGATGCCACGCTGGAAGAAGAAACCATGCAGCCTACCTTGGCATCCGGATCAATTTCTTTACACAGCTTTACTGTCCAGGCATTCGCAACACAGATATTGTAGTAAGCCTGCCATCTTTCCTTTTCAGAAATATCCGTTGGATTATTTCTGAATGCCGGATCATAGGACAGTATTCCATTTGGCAAAGGCATACGGCAGATATTGTTGACTTCATTAAAGGTCAGCCAATATTTTACCTTTCCCTTATAGCGGTTAAACAATACCGTGCAGTAACGTTTCCAGAATTCAATCAATCTGCGGTCGGACCATCCTCCGTATTCTGTTAATAAGAATAACGGTGTCTCATAGTGTGATAATGTGATAACCGGTTCCATGCCCAGTTTCAACATCTCATCAAATAAATCATCATAGAATTTTAAACCCGGTTCATTCGGTGTTTCTTCATTTCCGTTTGGAAAAATTCTTCCCCACGCGATTGAAGTTCTAAAGGCATTAAAGCCCATACCTGCCATCAAGGCGAGGTCTTCCTTATAGCGGTGATAAAAGTCAATTCCTTCATGAGAGAGATATTTGCGATTTGGATCAAGAGCCATCTCCCATTTACCGGTTTCATCATTCCATTTTAAACCTGGATCTTTTGATCCGATTCCAATCATAACATCAGTGATATTTGGCTTCTTGCCATCTTCCAGCCAGGCTCCTTCTGCCTGGTTAGCCGCGATAGCGCCACCCCACATAAAATCCTTTGGAAAACTCATAGTATGCTCCTTTCTCTATATTCTTAAATATATTATACGGAATTTAAAACGTATTTTCCCAATAGTAATCAAGTATATTTATCCATACTGTTTTTATATGTTTCTTCATGGTCGATCCGATAATTTCTTGCGATACAAGAATTCCCTTTTTATAATAAAAGTAAGTATTCTACTTACATATAAATACGCAAAATATAATGTTGGTTTACAAGAACAGGAGGATACATGAATATTGTATTTTTTGACATTGACGGAACCCTGGCGATTCGAAAAGACGTTCCGGAAAGTGCTGCCAAGGCCGTAGAAATACTAAGAGCTAACGGGAATCTTTCCTTTATCTGCACCGGTAGAAATGTGATTTATGCCCGAAACAATTTCCATGCCTATGCCGATGGCTTTATCTGTAATAACGGCCGCTTAGCTGTATTAAATGACAAGGTCATCTTTGAAGAACCAATTCCGAAAGACATATTAGAAGATATCATTCAAAGACTGGATGAGCTTAATGCAGCCTATGTATTCCACAGCTTAGATCAGGGATATTACGGTGGAAACCCGGATGGATACGAAATGTTAAAATCCGCCCAGGACCCGGGATATATGCACCATTGTTCCGATTTTTCCGATTTAAAACTGTATAATTTTGATGTCTGGTTTAAGGATTTAGACCAGAGACATGCCATTGAAAAAACATTGGAAGGCATCAGCTTATTAAATCCGCACGGACCTCATCCTACGGCAGATATGACGGTAATGGGATGT
>CACYBS010000069.1 GCA_902772725.1 Erysipelothrix rhusiopathiae | reverse complement strand
TTTAGCTTCAAATTCGTTATCGGTATATTGTGTTTGGGCATATTCTTTTAAGTAATCCACCATGGAATGACCTACCGCATCGGAGAAGGCTGCCTTCTCTCTCCATAAGATAGAATCCGGAAGAATGCCGTCTTTTTCAAAGGCGTGCCGTAATAAATATTTTCCTTTTCCGTAATGGTTGAGTTTCATTTCAGGATCTAAGCTCATCACATAACGAACAAAATCTAAATCACCAAATGGGACCCTTGCCTCTAAAGAGTTAACCGATATACAGCGATCAGCCCGCAGCACATCATACATATGTAATTCACGGATCCGCTTTTCGGCTTCCTTTTGGAAGGCATCAGCCGATGGGGCAAAATCGGTATATTTATATCCGAACAATTCATCCGAAATCTCACCGGTAAGAATGACCCGCAAGTCAGTGTTTTCATGAATCGCCTTACAAACAAGGTACATACCCATGCTGGCACGAATGGTAGTGATATCATAAGTACCTAACATCCTGATTACTTCTTCCAAAGATGAAATAACCTGTTCAGGTGTCATATACACTTCGGTATGATGGGAACCGATAAAATCGGCCACTTGTCTGGCATACTTTAAATCAATGGCATCTTCACTCATGCCTATCGCAAAGGTTTCAATAGGTTGATTACATGTTTTTGCCCCAATGGCACAGACAAGCGAAGAATCCAGACCGCCTGACAACAGATAACCGATCTTAGAATCCGAAACGAGACGCTTTTTTACTCCTTCGGTCAACTTATCATGAATTTTCTTACAGGCCGTTTCTAAATCGTCTTTACATACTGTTTCCACTTTTGCGATATCCATGTAACAGGTAAACTTTCCATCCTTATAGAAATATCCCGGGGGAAACGGCATGATTTTTTCAACCAGTCCTACCAGGTTTTTCGGTTCGCTGGCAAACACAATGGCCGACTGCTTGTCGTATCCGTAATAAAGCGGACGGATCCCGATCGGGTCTCTTGCGGCAATAAATGTTTCTGTTTTACCGTCATAAAGGATGCAGGCAAATTCTGCATCCCACATAGAGAACACGTCGGTTCCATATTCAAAGTACATCGGCAGGATAATCTCACAATCGCTGTCCGATTGGAAAGTATATCCCTTTTCTTTCAGAGCTTCTCTTTCCTTTTCAAATCCATATAACTCACCGTTGCAGACGACATAGCTTCCGTCTTTTTCAAAAGGCTGCATACCCGATGGAGTAAGCCCCATAATTGAAAGTCGATGAAATCCTAATAATCCTTTTCCTACATCCACGATTCGGCTGTCATCCGGTCCACGTGAAATTGTTTGATCAAATCCTTTTTTAAATGTTTCAATATCAATTTCGCTGCTGCAATAGCCCATAATAGAACACATATTCAATTTCCTCCCTTTAATTGTCAGCATCATATAGGGCAAGTGCTGTGCTCGCGGTGCCACCTATATTTGTTCTCATTTTCAGTCTCTATCAAGACTTTATCTTTAACGCAGATTTACGGCTCACCTACTAAGATATTTATCCTTTCAGATCGCAGCTCGAGAAGTGTTATTCATACGTGCCTGTTTACATGGCTCTCACCGTCCCATACTCGCTGTTAACAGGCGGAGTGTATTACTTATCTTCCCTCAACCGCTTTTTTATTCTTCCCCCTGCAGGGCGTCGTACCCTTCTTCTCCGGTACGCACTTTTATTACATTTTCAACATCGTAGACAAAGATCTTACCATCCCCGATATGTCCGGTATACAGTACCTTCTTTGCGGTCTCTATAACATCTCTTACCGGAATGGCACTGACTACAATATCTACCTGTACTTTTGGTCTAAGATCGGTTTCAACCGCAACTCCACGATAATATTCCGAATGACCTTTCTGCATGCCATATCCCATGACATAAGAAACTGTCATTCCGGTAATACCCAATTTGCTCATAGCTTTTTTCAGAGCATATAATCTTTCTTCACGGAATATGATTTCTACCTTAGTAAATTTATGTCCATCCGTAGAGAAACTCGGTTCCCGTTTTACCGGAACCGCTTCAGCTAACGGCGTTGTTCCCGTGACAACTTCTGGTTCGCTGTCATTAAATTCTGCATATTTATCCACGGCCGGCATAAAGTCTGCATATGCACTTGGCAGACCATGTTCACTGATATCAAGTCCTGCCAACTCATCAGCCGGTTCCACTCTTAAGAAATCTACCTTTTTCAAGATCTTAAAGAATCCTAACATGGTGATAGATGCCCATGCCGCTACGGCAATAAATCCAATCAGCTGTAAGCCAAGCTGTGAGAATTCACCGGTATACAGAAGTCCGCGAAGTCCTGCCGGCGCATCCGGATTAGCCAATAAACCTACGGCAATGGTTCCCCAGATTCCGTTAGCACAATGAACACCGACAGCGCCTACCGGATCATCGATATAAAATTTCAGATCCAGCATCTCTACCACCACTACCACAAGAATTCCTGCCACAATTCCAACAACAGCAGCACCGATTGCATCAAAGGCATCACATCCTGCCGTTACGGCAACAAGTCCTGCAAGAGATGCGTTCAAGCACATGGAAACATCCGGCTTTTTGTTCTTGATCCAGGTATAGATCATCGTCGTACAGGTTGCCACCGATGGCGCAATTGTCGTAGTTAAGAAAATAGAGGACAGTTCCGAAGGTGTTGTTGCGGCAGCTCCGTTAAAGCCATACCATCCAAGCCAGAGGATAAATACCCCCAAAGCACCTAATGGAATGGAATGTCCCGGAATCGCATTTACTTTAACGATATTTCCCTTTTCGTCTTTCACATACTTTCCAATGCGCGGTCCAAGAATCGCTGCTCCGATTAATGCGGCAATGCCGCCTACCATATGTATGGCGCAGGATCCTGCATAATCATGAAATCCCATTTGTGCAAGCCATCCGCCTCCCCAGATCCAATGTGCTTCAATCGGATAGATCAAAAGGCTGATCACAGCGGAATATACACAATAGGCTGAAAACTTTGTACGCTCTGCCATTGCACCGGAAACGATGGTTGCGGTAGTAGCGCAGAATACCAGGTTGAATACGAAATAACTGGCATCCGTAAAGCCACTGGCCGGTGATGCGATAAACTCTTTAAAATGAAGGAACAAGTCCAAATTTGGCTTACCAATCAACCCAAAGAAGGCATCTTCTCCCATCATCAATGTGTAACCAAGAAGTGAAAACACAACGGTACCGATACAGAAATCCATCAGGTTCTTCATTATGATATTGCCGGCATTCTTTGCCCGGGTGAAACCTGTCTCCACCATCGCAAATCCGGCCTGCATCCAGAACACCAATGCGGCTCCAATTAAAAACCAAAACTCAACGCTCATATCTAATTCCTTTCTAAAGATTTGATTCCTTCCTAATTATCAAATCTATTTAACACTGAACAAAATGTCTCCATATGTCGGGAACGGCCAGTAACTCTTTGCCGTCAATAATTCGGCCTTATCACACGGAATCCTTAACTCGTCCATCTTTGGAAGTACGGTATCGCGGATCAATGCCGATTCTTCGATGATATCTTTGGCACCTTCAAGATCGAATACCGCCTTTTCCAAATCATCTGTGCGTTCGGTAATCGTATCTGTTAAAGCAGACAGCTTTGTGACAAGCTCTGTTTCATAGCTGCATGCCAAATCCGGAAATAATGCCTTTTTCTGGGCTGCTTGAACTGCCAGGTCTGCAGTAAAGCGTGTAATGGCCGGTGCAATTCGCTTGTGAACCATATTGATCATCGTATTGGCTTCGATCAAAACGCTCTTACAGTAGTTTTCCAGCATGATATCTACTCTGGATTTCAATTCATCAATGGTGAAAACACCTAATGATGTGAGCATCTCAACATTCTTTTCATCCAGTAAATGCGGCATACAGTCCGCTGTTGTGCGATAGTTTAATAATCCGCGCTTTTCTACGGCTTCCTTGATCCAGGCATCATCGTAACCGTTTCCGTTGAAAATAATGCGCTTATGATTCTTGATCGTCTGCTGAATCAAATCATGTAATGCACTTTCAAAATCATCGACATTTTCTAATTTGTCCGCAAAGATCCGCAGCGTATCGGCAACTGCACTGTTGAGCATAATATTGGTGCAGGCAATAGAGTTGGATGATCCTAACATTCTGAATTCAAATTTATTGCCGGTAAACGCAAACGGCGATGTTCTGTTGCGGTCGGTTGTATCACGGTTAAACTTCGGTAATACATCTACACCCAGCTTCATCTTTTTCTTTTCTACTCCTTCATATGGAGTATCGTTTTCAATGGCTTCAAGAACTTGGCTCAATTCATCTCCTAAGAAAATAGAGATAACGGCAGGCGGTGCTTCATTGGCACCTAATCGATGGTCGTTACCGGCTGTTGCCACAGCCAGACGAAGCAGATCCTGATAATTATCAACAGCTTGAATCACAGCTGTACAAAATAATAAGAACTGGGCATTATCATATGGAGTAGCTCCCGGTGCAAGTAAGTTTTGTCCTTCATCGGTAGAAATTGACCAGTTATTGTGCTTACCGCTGCCGTTTACTCCCGCAAACGGTTTTTCATGAAGCAGGCATACAAGTCCGTGTTTAGCAGCGACCTTCTGCATAATTTCCATGGTCAATTGGTTATGGTCGGTTGCGATATTGGTCGAAGTATAAATCGGTGCCAATTCATGCTGGGCAGGGGCTACTTCGTTGTGTTCTGTTTTCGCAAGAATTCCCAATTTCCATAATTCATCATTTAAATCTTCCATATAGGCCGTAACACGAGGCTTGATAACCCCGAAATAATGATCATCTAATTCCTGACCTTTTGGTGGCTTTGCCCCGAATAAGGTACGTCCGGTAAAGCGAAGATCAGGACGCTGGTCATACATTTCTTTAGTAATAAGGAAGTATTCCTGTTCCGGTCCTACCGAAGACATAACCCGTTTTGCGGTATTATTGCCAAATAATCTTAAAATTCGTAAAGCCTGCTTATTTAACGCTTCCATCGATCTTAAAAGAGGTGTCTTTTTATCTAATGCGTGACCTCCGTAAGAACAGAAAGCCGTTGGAATGCAGAGTGTTTTTCCTTTAATAAAGGCATAAGAAGTAGGATCCCAGGCAGTATAACCGCGGGCTTCAAATGTTGCT
>CACYBS010000068.1 GCA_902772725.1 Erysipelothrix rhusiopathiae | reverse complement strand
CGATGGGATTTATAGCCCATAGAATGTGACATGCCCTTTTTTATTTACTCAAATAAAGATGTAAACTTAAACAAGTTAACATCAAACAGTCCCTGATCGCTGAGTTTCAACGAAGGAATCACAGGAAGCGCCATGAAAGAAAGTCTACTTATCTTTCTATATTTATTGCCAGTCTCTTGAATGATTTAACATAAGGACTTCCTATATATAATTTTTGTGATGATAGATACAAATTTGTAGACTAGATATCTATGCTTAGAAAAGCTGAGCATGTAAAATAATTTGTGGTACTTGTCTCGCTTGCCCATGAATATATCATAGTCCTCTATTACACGAGGAGGAATAATATCTTGTATGGCATGCAGGAGAAGTTCTTGATCTTTTTGGCATTTTGTAGTTGTACTGATTCCTGTTTGATCAAACAGACTGAGAGTCCCTTTAATGCGTTGATAACTAACATTATATTGCACTAATGCATGAAGGAAGAAATCACGGTCTGCCATGATTTTGTATCTTTCATCATATGGATAGATTTCAAGTACTTTTTTGCGGATGAATGTACTTGGGTGTGGTAGAGATCCCTTGATAAAATATTCTAAAGTCACCTCTTCAGGTACATGTAGTGTGGTATGATCAGAAAAATCTAAGTCTGATGAAACGATATCTGCAGTAGGGTTTTGTTGGAAAGCTTTCTGTAGAGCTTCATTATTCACTAGGATGTCACCTGAATTTAGAAATAGGCAGTATTCTCCTTGGGCGGCTTGTGTACCTTTATTCATGGCATTATAGATACCTTTATCTTTTTCGGCCACCCAATAGGCAAAATGATCTTCGTATTGGTGTATGACCTCAATGCTACCATCATTGCTACCACCGTCAATAATGATGTGCTCAAAATCCTTAAAGGTTTGATGTATTATGCTTTCAATAGTCTTTTTTAGGCCATCTCGGTTATTATAGTTTATAGTGATGATTGATAATTTCATAATTCTTTAATCCAATTTGCTTTGATTATAATATTGAGTAATTTAAGAACTTTTATGTCGATTTGGTAAATGAGTTTTTTTAATTTAGGTACCGATTCTACTTGGTTCATCATCTTTCGATACGGAGAAGTGCCGAAGCAATAATCCTCATAATCTTGCCGGATTCGTTCTGGAAGCATGTGCTGTAATTCTTGAATCACTTCATTTTGGCCAACTTCACTTTCTTTTTCACTGAATCCTCCTCCTTCAAAGCGAGCTATGATGATGGGGAGATGGTTATAGGTCTTGTTTTCAAAGATTAATGTATGGAGAAACCATTTCCAGTCTGATGCACTTCTAAGAGTTTCATCGTATGGCTTATTTTTTAGCAAAGTTGTCTTGATAAAACTTGCCTGGTGAAAGATGGTCTTTTTATAAAGACTTCTTAGGGTTACTTGGTCTGGATTTGGACAGATAATATCTTTACCCATACAGAGGTCTCCACAGACAACATCTTCTACCATATGATGTTGCGTTACCTGTTCGATTACTTGATGGTTATAGAAAGTGTCGCCAGCATTCATAAAAATACAGTATTCGCCTTGTGCCTTTTGGATACCTTTATTCATTGCATGGTATATGCCTTTGTCTTTTTCGGATACCCAAAAGTTAATAATGTCTGTATTTTGTTTGATGATGTCCACACTTCCATCGTTGCTTCCACCATCAATGACAATATATTCATAGTCTGAACAGGTTTGATTACGAACACTTAGGATTGTTCGTTGTAAACCTTCTGTATTGTTAAAATTGATAGTAATAATACTTATTTTCATATGAGCGTGTGATAGATAATGGATAGAAGTTCGTATGTATTGATCCCTTTTTGATAGAGTACGTGGTAACATTTTATTTTCTGCTGAAGTGACCCCGTTTTAATGGTACTAACCAATGTGATCTTATTATATAAATCAAGATACGATCTGATGTTTTTTTGATAGAAATCTGTCCATTCAGATTTGGGGTTGATTGGAGGAATGTTATCTTTCAGCCATTGATTGTATAGTATTCTGGCTTTTACCTTTTCCGTCAGGTCAGATGTATTGCTCGATATATTGATATCGCTCCATCTAAATCTTACCAAATGTTCCTGACTGTTTACGCACCCATGTTCTGCCATCATGATTGCAGTGGCATCATCGGAGGCCCAAGCTTTGGGAAAATTTACAAATCCACCGTGAGCTTGCAATGTTTTACGCTTGAATATGTATTGTGGGATACCTCCCTTCATGTCGTGGAGCATGTGATATGTAAATTCTTCTTGGGAAAGGTATTCTTTATAACACGAATCAATATTCAAAATCTGATTGTCGGCATTTACTTGTAAAAGGCGTGAACGAAACAGATCCACTTGCGGGTACTTATAGGTGAGTTGGTTAAAGGTTGACAAAAAAAGGGGCTCATAAAAATCATCATCTGTTGCTAGAATGATGTATTCTCCTTGAGCATATTCCAAACAGTGATTCCACTGTGCTATCAGGTCATGACCGCCTATATTTTCCGAATTGCGGTAATACCTGCAATGGATGTTTTTTGTAGACATACTCTCTACAATAGATTGAATTGGCTCTGGTGAACAGTCATCCACGATGACTAGTTCAAAGTCATGATAAGTTTGATTCAGAATACTCTGAATCGCCTCTCGTAGATATTTGCCTTTCCAGACGGGCATGATAAATGAGAATTTCATTTTTAGCTTACTGTTTAGAGGATAAATACTTTAGTGGAGTCCGGGTATTTTTGATTTTATCTTATTGAGAACGAGGGTCCTTGTTGTAGAATCAAGTCCTTTATAAAATATGAGCGGACAGGAGATGAGTAAACTTATCATCGTAACAGTGCTAAGTCGCCAGAATCCAGCTGTCATATAGTTGTGAATCATCATTGGGATAATACTTGCTGTAACAACGAATAAAGTTGTTTTCAAAGGAACATGCGTTATGTAGTGGGCTATGTTGAAACCTATATACTTATGGAGTATCCAAATGTCAAACAAGAACGCTCCTGGGTAGCAAATGATAGAAATCAGGTAGGCTACAGTAGGATTGGCTCCAAGTTTCATGGCTATATAGGATATTGGTAGGATAAGCAGGTATATGAGAGATGATGTGATATTGGGCAGTTTCATCTTTCCTACGGCATTGATGCCATAACCTACCGGAAAGTCAATGGCCTGTATCATAATTTGGATAATCGACAACTTGACAAATGTGGAAGCATACGGAGGTATGTTTCCCAACCAGATTCTCAAGATGGTATCTGACTCGATAAATATGGGGATGCCGAACAGCATGCACATATATGAAGAGTATTTGGCACCATATACGATAAGTTTTTCCATTTCCTTGATATTGCCTTGCGCATACTGTTTGACAATTTGGGGGCGCATGGCTGTCTGAAAATTGAAAACGAACTGGCTGACGATATTGCTCAATGATCCTGCAACTCCTCTTGCAGCATTCACTACAGTGCCAAAAAACATATTCAGTAATACAGTGATACCCTGCCCATTTAATGTGAACGCAATAGTTCCAATCGCATTCCATCCGATATAGTTGAACATCTCGTAGTAGAGTTTTAAGTCGGGCTTTAATCTAAACTGGCACTCCTTATATTTACGAAGGCAATAGAGTACATAGAAACAAGATGTCATGAGGCTCACGATGAAGGTAAACAGGGCAAACATCTTTAGCTTATCGGTATAGATTACCATGAGTAGGTAAACGATGACGAGTTTCATCACCACATCAAAGATACTGATGTATGCATAGATTCCCATGTCTTCATGCGAAGTTATACTGGCTCTGAATGGAGTTTGTAAAATGCTTAGAACTGCTGTAATCAGGGATAATTGATACACAAACATCGCAGCATTTTCTCGACCGGACTGGATATTCAGTTTGTTTTCTACATACCAAATGCCGATGGTTTCGCCAGCTAACAGAATGAGCAAGGCTAATGCTAAATGTATGGCAAATGCAGCAGAAAAAACAGTTTTCAGACGATCTATATCTTCTTGTCCAAGGGCAAAAGTTAGAAAGCGGGTAGTACCTTGGGTTATATAGCTGTTTAAAAAGGCCAGTAATGAGATAAAACCGCCTACTACATTATACAGACCAAAGTCATTAAAGCCTAATGCTTGTAATATGATACGGGAAGTATATAAAGAGATGAATAACGTTAAGGTGAATCTTGTATATAGCAAAAGTGTGTTTTTTGCAATACGTTTATAATTTTGACTTGCGTTTTCTGTATTCTCTTCCATTATTCAGTGTGTATCTTTACTTGATGCAAAGGTACATTATTTTTTTTGAATATTTATATTTACAAAATATCTATTTGGTATTATTGTAACATATAATCCGATATTTCTACCCAAAGCAGAAATATCGGATTATTAATTTTGATGTATCTATTTTTAGATCTTTATTTGGTCTT
>CACYBS010000067.1 GCA_902772725.1 Erysipelothrix rhusiopathiae | reverse complement strand
ACTTCCTTAGGTTCCATTACTACTTCACCTAATAATAAAGTTCCCGGACATACAACTTCAGCAGCCATATGCATGATACGAACTAATGTATGAACCTTAGGCTGGTTACGGCATGTAGTACCTAATTCTTTCCAGATATAAGGTGTCGCATCCAAACGTACGATATCGATACCATGGTTACATAAATTCAACATATCCGCAGTCATATCATTGAATACTGTCGGGTTGGCATAGTTTAAGTCCCATTGGTATGGATAGAATGTCGTCATTACGACTTTACCGGTTTCTTCATTATATGTGAAGTTACCCGGAGCAGTCTGCGGGAATACCTGCGGAACTGTCTTTTCAAATTCATTCGGGATATCCCAGCTATCATAGAAGAAATAACGATCCTGATATTCTTTTTCACCGGCTTTGGCACGCATTGCCCATTCGTGATCTTCACTGGTATGGTTCATGACAAAGTCAAGACATACGCTGATTCCGTTGGCATGACATTCCGTTGTCAGATCATATAGATCATCCATTGTGCCAAGATCCGGACGTACTTTTCTAAAATCGGATACGGCATAACCGCCATCGCTTCTTCCTTCCGGAGTATCTAATAAAGGCATCAAATGCAGATAGTTAACACCACATTCTTTTACATAATCCAGATGTTTTTTAACACCCTTCAAATTCTTACCAAAGCAGTTTGTATACATCAACATACCGAGCATATCATTTCCGGTATACCAGTTTGGTACATATTCACGGGCTTCATCCCATTCCTTCAATGTTTCCGGTCTCTGTTGATAATAATCATGAAGCATCTGACAGAAATAATCGAATGCCTGTGCATCGCTGTTATATACTTCATAATAAAGCCATTTCATTTCATCATAATGTTTAAGCAGGCGTTTTTTAAATTCGGCTTCCCAGTCTTCTCTAATCATCTTTTACTCCCTACATTCTTGATTGAATGAATGCTTCAACTTCTTCCTTAGACGGCATTACGCGAAGAGCACCCTTCTTTGTCGTAACAAGAGATGCTGCTGCATTCGCAAATGTCAACATATCTTTTAATTTCTTTTCATCAAATCCATCTAATCCATTTTCCAATACCGCATTAATCATGCAGGCACAGAATGTATCACCGGCACCGGTTGTTTCCAAGTCGCCTTCCTGAAGGAATGCAGGAGCTTCCACTCTAAACAGTTTATAATATGCACGGCTTCCGTCCGGTCCCATTGTCAAACAGATTAATTTGATATTTGGATATTTTTCCTTTAGTACGGCTACACCTTCATCGTAATCTTCTTTTCCGGTATACCATACGATTTCATTATCGGAAATTTTTAATACATCACAATGCTGCATACCGAAGTCGATCTGTACAGCTGCTTCATCCAAAGACGGCCATAAAGGTTCACGAAGGTTTGGATCGAAAGTACGAACCAATCCGTTTTCTTCGGCAATTTTGATTGCCTTATGGCTGGCAGATTTTACCGGTTCATCAGTAAAAGATAAAGAACCGAAATGGAAAATCTTCGAATTTTTAATTAAATCTTCATTGATTTCATCCGGTGTTAAATTCACATCAGCACCCGGTTTACGATAGAATGAAAAATCTCTATCCCCATTGGCCAGCTTCAATACCAATGCCAAAGTTGTGTGAACTTCATCATCAAAACATAAACCATCAGTCACAATTCCTTGTTCCTTAATGGCATTTTCAAGCTGATGACCAAATCCGTCATTACCGACCTTACCGATGAAGGCAACCTTTTTACCAAGCTTGCTTAACATCGATAATACATTGCATGGAGCTCCTCCCGGATTGGCTTCCAGGACCGGATTTCCCTGCGCGGATATTCCGCTTTCCGTGAAATCGATCAATAATTCACCTAAAGCAGTAACATCCAATGATTTGCAGTTATCACTCATGTTATTATCCTCCATTGTTCACTTGTTCAAGTAAGTTATACCATCTGAATTATACTAAAATCAGTCCTAAAATTAAAGCGCTTTCACATAGAATTCCCGCTTTTTGGCAATTTTTCATACTAATTAAAATCCATTTATCCAAATACTGATATATCTTCTTGTTTTTTAAAGTTTCAAAAATGAATTTAACATGGATTTTACACAAAAATGCTAATTCGGATGGGTTTGCATATTTGTTTTAGTACATTTACTTAAATAAATGCGCTATGGTATTAAAAAAGGCAGTACCTTGTGATACTACCTTCTCTTGCTTTTTGGTTTATTAAAATAGTCGATAATTCGCTGCTCATTGTCAAAACAACGGGGTATTTTTAACTCATAAATCTCCCGATGTACTGTCTGCATGTCGGTTACATCCTCTTCTTTGATCAGTCCTGAAATCACTAGATATTCATCCTGAACATCCAGGTTTTCCGGACGTTTGACAAAGTCAGTAATCGTATGGATTCGATTTTTTTTCGATGCGAATAGAGGCCGTGTTTCCTTACGGGTATACAGCTTTCCTTTATCAAACCACACTTGAACGGATTTAGCCATCCGCATGCGGTCATAATACAAATACCCGGAAACAGGTACCGCCACCAGCAGAAGCATCATGGAAATAAAGGCCAGAAAGCCAACAATATTTAAATTGATATTCCATCCAAAAAACTGCGGATAATATGCCAGCTGTAAAAACAGCAGACAGAAGCCTAAGCTCCAATACATGATCCGAAAATATTTTTTACCGTAGTGCTCACGAAAAAACTTCTTATTAAAATGCATAATCAAAACCTCAACTAATTCCGTATTCTATCAGTTGACGGAGCTTTTTTCAAACCATTCAGATTATTTTCCTGTATTATAGCTTTTCCGCACCAGAAATTCGGCTTTTTTGCCTTCACTCCATTGGTGTACGGAGCGGTAATATCCGCTGGTCCTTGCCCATATTTCGGCCTTTTTAGAACAATGCGGGCAGATCTCTTCAATGCCGTATAAATATCCATGATCCGGGCAGATGGAATAAATCGGTGATATCGCAAATACCGGTACCGGATAATTTGAAGCAATTGACTGCACCAGTTTGCGAATCGCTTTCCACTCACTTGTGCCTTCTTTGAGATTCACATCAAAAAGCGTTCCGCCGCTGTACAGCTTTAACAGTCCGGCTTCCCTGTCCAGAGCATCAAATACATCTTCTGTCGCATCGGCCGGCAGCATGGTCGAATTTGTATAATATACGTATTTATGCATATCCGGATATTTTTCCTGATCCATCTGTGCAAGTCTTGTTGAAACGCTCTCTGCCGGAGTAGCCTCCAATACATAAAGGGATTGGTATTTATGCTGGAATT
>CACYBS010000066.1 GCA_902772725.1 Erysipelothrix rhusiopathiae | reverse complement strand
GTTCCTGCGGGGGAAAGCAGATCGACCTGGTGCAGGCCTTCTCTCTTGCAGAGCTTCATCACTTCCTCTTGAAGATATTGCAGATACTCTTTTGTGAGATGGTGTTTGTAGCCGGCACGGCTGTCAATGTCCCGGTCCATAAACGGCAATTTTTCTACATCCAGTTTTCGAAGGCTGTTGATCAGGATGAGTATTTCTATTGAAAAACAGTTAATGTTCTTGATAATCAGAGGGAGGCAGAGGGGGACTGATATGAAGTGGCCATTGGTTGAAGTCTTTTTGTGTTTCTGTGAGAGGGTTTGACATATGTTGACACCAGGAAGGTGGTGGGATGGTGAACCACTGGAGAATTATATATCATAAATTTATTGCAGAATTATAGACATCTTATGTGGAAATTATGCTTGAAGGACATGGTGTTTATATGTGAAGCGGCATGCTTCTCCGGACTGATGACACATTGCCGTATTACTTCATCGCATGCCTTTAATGTTATGTAAAGGGTGAGCTGACACCATTTTAATGTCCTTGACACCGCATGAAAGGTATGCCTAATTGGCAACCACAAGGTAATGCACTCCAATATGTAGTTCACATGGTACGAGGGTGCCTAAAAGCTGGGTTTCCATCTAATGAAGTATACAACTCCAAATCGGCTTTAATTGATAAAGGGACTAAGTTAGAATATAATTATTCGAAAAGAGTTTTACGAGGTATATAGCCTCGTTAAGAGTCTATCTCTGCAAAACTCCCGAATAGCGATGTTTTCATATGTACAGAAATCTATTTGACGGTGTTTAGTACATGCGTTTTTTGTTACGTTATGGTAGGTGAGATAAACATGTGCTAAAATCAAATAGATTATTTGTGCATCACCTAGTCAAAGGTATCACAGGCTGGCTTCTGAAAGGTGGAAGCCTTATATAAATCTTCTGGTATTGCTTTTCGTTATACAACATCACAATATAATATGCTTTGGAATAAGTGAAAATATTTTGCGCTGAAATACAAGCATCTTCTAGACAGGCTGTAGTTTGTCGAAAAATGAGGTTATGAAAGGTGAAGCACATGGATCTTGATTATAATCGTTATTATGAAAAGGTGTCGAAGGATTATAATGAATTAAGATTGGATCCTCCGAATGACTTTAGGGCTACTATTGAAATAATTTGCAGTGCTGTACCCTCCAAAGCATGTCGTATCCTTGATATAGGATGCGGAACAGGAAAGTACGGAGCAGAACTCACGAGAAAGAACTTTTCTGTTGTAGGGATCGATAAATCTCCTGATCAAATAAAGGAAGCAGAAAAGGTGATTTCTGCATATGTGGGATCCGCCTGCGAATTGCCTTTTCCAGATAATTCGTTTGACGTGTGTCTTATGATAATGATGCTCCATCAATTAACACAAAAAGAGAGAGAAAGTGCCTTTAAGGAAATAGATAGGATATTACGTCCTAATGGAATGCTGATTATAAAAACCGCTTCCCATGATGATATCAGATATCGATTATCAAGCATATATTTTCCTTCTGCATATGATCTTGATGTTTCAAGGTATCCTGATTGTGCACAATTGACAAAAGAGCTTTCAAATTACAAAAGTGTTATAGTGAAAAATGTTGTTGTTCATGACGTGTATGAACCCGAATTGATGGCAGATAAATTTTTAAAAAGGAGAACATCAAATTTGGGGATGCTTTCCGAAAAGCAGTTAATTGAAGGAGTGGAAAAGTATAAAGCTGATTTTGCGGGTATAAGGAAAGCAGTTTTAGAGGAACATTATACTTTTATTATCGGATATAAATGAAAACAAATAAAAAAAGATTTAACAAAAAATTATTTATTGTTGTCGGACATACGGGTGCAGGAAAAACAACGCTTTGTCAGAGACTTGGAAATGATTACGGTATAAAAGTCATCCCCTTTTCGAGTACCGCGAAGCAATTTTCTGAATCTATAGGGTATTATGATGAAAAGGATTCGATTTTAAAATGCTATAAGATATTGGGGAGCAAAGTGTTTGCAACGTTATATAATGAGTACATGCTTGAGGTATTCGAGAGGTCCCTTAAAGACGATGAAGTTGTTATAGTTGAAGGGCTGTACATTTCCATCATTATGCCTGAATTAAAACGAAAATATGATGTTTGCATGGTAGCCCTTGACGTCCCAATGAGCATATGCCTTAAAAGAAAACTAAGTAATAGTAACTCAAGGGAATCTTTAGAGATCTATAAAGCAAAAGAAGTATTAAAAGAAGGCCTTGGAATTGATAATCTTATTCAGGAAGCAGATTACCATATCAATGGAATGTTAGATAAAAACACAGTATTCAATGAAGCATCAGCTATATTTAATTCTTTTAGAAAATAGCGGTGTTGATTTATTTGATTTGTAAGTAAGTGCTGTACTTGTATATATCTATCATAGACATTATCTACTTAGTGTTTGCTTAACGGTGCTATCCTGTCCTTGATAACCTCATCAATATGGGATTATTATTGTATCTTATGCACACATCTGGTAAATAGATGCAAGGTTTTTAGATACCTGAAGTCAATTATCCTGCATCTGAGGAGCCAGATATGTACCGTAGCAAGAATGGATAGACCACCATCTATGCATTTATCCTTCCTTTTGGAGGACATCTGAAAGAGGATAACTGTTGGGCACAGTTCCATAAAATGATCGACAGGGAAACTGGTCTTTCTGCTAAGAATATGGAAACCGGACATCAGGCCCCAGTCTTGGATACCCCGTAAAGAATTTCGCTGAAGATATCCACCAGGAGTTGCAGGAAAGCGGAAAGCGCAACATAGTCGAATGTGAGATCGGAAATGGAAAACGTAAAAGTTGGACTATCGCTGATTATGGCAAAAACTTCAAATCACAACAGGGATTATGATTGGGATGGGTATCTTCATCCTCAATATGGAAAAAATGATGAAGCAGAAGTCTTCATTGTTGTACGTATTGTTTGAAATCTTCATCATCCAACCATTTGTAGAAAGAAAACAGCTGGTAACAAGCAGTATTTTAGGGGGTGAACGAGGGAACGACCACCGTTTAGCAACACTATTTAATTCAGAATTAAAGATTTATGTTGCAACACCTAGTTTAGAAAGGAGAGATACATGTACGAATTTATGAAGAAATTTAAACCGGAGCAAAATACAATCAAAGAGTTTAAATACTGGATAGTTACTATTCGCGAGAAGCAGATTACTTTAGGATCTATGGTTTTTCTATTAAAGAGGGAAATTGAATCGGTTTCGGAAATGTATCCAGAAGAAGCGGCAGAATTTCCTATGGTAGTTCAGTGGTTTGAAAAAACCGTCAGAGGTTCGTATGGGGCCGAAAAGTACAATTATGTGATTGCAATGATGAAAGATTCTTTTGTGCACTATCATGCAATACCCAGGTACAGCGAAGAAATTGAAAGGTATGGTAAAGTATGGATTGATCCTTGCTGGCCAGGATTGATTCAGTTCAAGAATATCGAAGTAGATGATGAGATAAATCGACAGATTATCGAAGATCTTAGAAATTATTAATGGTGGGAGGATGCGTTCTTTCTCGGTAGTCACCTTTTGGATACGATTTCGAAATGTTTATGAGCCAAGTATCATCGATAAGTCAATTACTCTAATTATGCTGATATATATTGCATGAGGATTCGGGACGCTGAGAAGAGAAAGAGGAGACTTCATTAATGAATAGAATTCCATTAATTATTACATCAGCCGAAAACATTGACAGGAGTTGTGGAACAAAGGCAATGCGATTGTATGAACTAATAAACATGAATATCCCTGTTCCCAAATTTCAGGTCATTTCTTCTGATGAATTTAAAAAATTTTGCAATGAAGTCGGAATCATGGACATTACAGATTTCTATAAGAAGAAATATGAATCCCTGCCTGAGGAGGTTTTTGACGAAGACATATTTGAAATAGAAAATGAAGAAAGCTTATTTACAGCAGATTCATTCATGGTTAGGTCCTCATCTGTG
>CACYBS010000065.1 GCA_902772725.1 Erysipelothrix rhusiopathiae | reverse complement strand
TAAACCACTCTTTATTCATCCGGCTGCTGGCCATCGTGGGCCTTCCATGCACATTCCGTTATTTCCATATTTGTAAAGACTGCCTTAAAACTGGAATCCTCCGGAGAGCAGGCATAAATCCCAAAGCGAATGGTATCCTTTCCATTCCACATGTGGCAAACACGCATTTGGGAGAAATTCACTCCGTCTTTAGAACACTCGATACAATAATCATCTTCCCGTCGGCTGAAGCGATACCACATGATCTTGACATCGGCCGGAATTGCGGTGGTAGCCCAATCGGAATATCCCATATTGGTGACAACCGAACCAAGGTGCTGGAACTGTTCATTTTCATATTCCACAGAACCCTTTAACCAGTTTTCACTATCTAAATACATCACAATACCGCATTGGTCAAAACGATGATGACTGTCGGTAAAATCCGTTTTTACGATAAAAGAAAAGTACTTTTCATCCGTTTCCATCTGTAATGCCGGGGCATTATCATTGCGGAAATGATAATACGTTCTCTGCCATAAATCGGTGTGCGGCTCCGTCACAATTTCGATTCGGTCTTCTTCGATCCGATACTCCTTAGGCTCTCGGATCCATTTCATTTTTTCAATCATACATACTCCTTAAAATCATAAATGATACTTTTTTACATTGTATCATGCATATAAGCTTTCAAAAAGATATTAAGCTCTTTTAAATGAAAAAGGAAGCTGATAAGAGCTTCCGTTAAGACTTAATCGTAATCCATATGGCGGCAAGAATAAATCCGATGCCTCCGATGATTCCCACAGCTGCCGGTCCCAGTAATATATAAGATCCAATATCCGTTGCACAATACATTAAACCGATGGCACCACTGGCATTGATTGCTCCATGGCATAAAGAAGGTGCCCATATGGATTTGGTCGCATCATAGAACCAGTCACATAAGATACCGAAAGAAATAGTAATGATACAAAATGTCAACATGCCGGTAATCGGAAAACCGATATAATTCAAGCCATACTCATATCCTGCAAGTCCAATTAAAGGCCAATGCCATATACCCCATATGATACCGCCTATAATTCTTCCCTTTTTGATGCCGTATTTGGATTTCAGATACGGATATAAGAAGCCACGCCATCCGGCTTCTTCACCTAGCGCTAAAAACATATTGAATAGCGGTGCATAGGTGATGCTGGAAATAACACTGATCAAAATATACATCGTAAAGGACAGACCCTGAGAGGAAAGCTGTTCCATCACATCCACGCCGGCCTGGGCAGAGATGTACGCTCCGCTGGTATCAAAAAATCTTGGAAAGATAAGGAAAAATACAACCGCTCCCAGCATCGTTAAGAGCGCCGGCAAAAACCACGCTACAAGATACTTCTTTACATTTCCCTTGATGGATGGAGACCATCCGATCGAAGACAGAGGATAACCGCTTAGATATACACTCAGTAACGGTACAAACATAGAAACAGAAACCACTCCCTGAAATATCAACGTGGATCCCTGCCATGCGAAATACGATGCGATGCCCTGCAGGACCCATGAAATAGAAAAACAGAAAATCATATATTTTTTAAATTGTTTTGAATCAGGCATTTTCATTAACCTCCTCAATCGGTACTTCTATACAATACCCATGATATCCGCAATGCGTACACGTTAATTTGCGGGCTGCCGGTGTATGTGTGGCAAAAAATTCCTGCGTAAATGTCGGTTTAAAAACAGTATGACAACCGGGGCATAAATACGCAACTCTTTTGAAATAGTATTTAGAAATTAAAATTCCATAAGGTATGAATACGACCAGCCACACGGCTAGAATCCACCATACGCCTTTAAAGAATCCATAGTACAATCCAATCCATTGAAGAACGGTTATTGGGAGACTGACAATCACCATATTTGTGCGTATTTCTTTGAGCTTCTCTTTATTTGACATGGTATATGCTGCATCGCCGATTGATTCTAATGAAATGGAATCTGTTTTCTTAAGCTCCTTTAATAAGGAATCAATCTGTTCAACCTGCTTATTTCGCTGCTCGATTTCTTCCTGTAGGTTCTTTTTCTGCTGTTCCATCAAAAGAAGGATAACTTCACCGGGATTCTCTTCACTTAGAATCTGTGAAATCGCTTTTAAAGGTAATCCCAGATCTTTCAGAAAACAGATAATTTTCATTTTCTGCAGGTCGCTTTCAGAATAAAGACGTCTTCCTCCTTCGGAAAGCTCGGAAGGTACCAGAATACCTCGGGAATCATAATATTGAACCGTCCGGACTGTGGTTCCGCATAGCTTTGCCAATTCCCCTGTCGTATATTTCGACACAGCATTTCACCTCCTTGATGTCAATTTAGCTTATTACGTAACGTCATATGCAAGTAAAATCGAAAAAATCCCTTGTTTTGAACAAAGGATCTTATGGTTACTTCAAATCATAAATAAATACTTCATGGATTTCTTCGGTATATCCATCATAGAATCCCTTTGGCATACCAAGTACAATGCGGGCACCTCTGTTATACAACAACAAGAATTGATTGCGTTTTGTATCGTAATTCAATCCTTCAATCTCACCCTGTTTGATCACATCATCAAATGTCTTCTCTAAAACCATGGAACCGGTATCCGGATCAATACGATACAGATGGTCAGGTGCATCATCATCAGCTATACCATCATCAGCTGTGACATACAGATATCCATCATGATACGCAATTCCCTGCAGCCATTCGGGAACCGGGTCCATTTTCAATTTGCCCTTAAAATCACCGGTATCTAAATCATATTTATATAAGTAACTGCTCGATTCATCATCAATCCAGGAGGTCATATAGACTGTTCTTGAATCCGGATCGACCGCAATGCCGGAGCACTCCAGCTGACCGGTATCCGGACTAAACGGAAAGACACGCTTTAATTCCAGGGTATCTCCATCATATACGGCAACCTGAATATTCTTTCCTTCTCCATCCATAAAATATTCCACACCTAGATACAGTTCATTGTTGTAGACATCGATATCCCCAATATGGTTGACTTCTAATTCATAACCTTTAAAAGGATCATCATTTTGTGCAATCACATTCCAATCTTTATCATATTTGGTTAAAGTGGTAGAACCGCTTACCCAATAGGTATCTTCTTCTACGCAGATTCCCTGACGACCATCTACTTTCTGTACCGAATTTAGCGTATAGGTAAATTTAGGCTCTGTATCTTTTGAAGGTTCTGTACTTTTTGAGCAGCCTG
>CACYBS010000064.1 GCA_902772725.1 Erysipelothrix rhusiopathiae | reverse complement strand
TAGTACAGTTTGAACAAGAGGTTTCTGCACTAGGCATAGAAAGGTAGGTATATTTATGTACACATATGAAATGGTTGCATTATCCGACCAGAATGATAAGACCTATGAATGTAAGTACGGCACTTACAATCCAACCGATAGATTTCGTTTTAATGACGAAGCTAAGGAGGTTGTGGACAAGAGTGGATACAGAAAGTTATTCGATATTCTGATGCACGATAATCTTTGGAAGTTGCAAAAACCTCCGGTAAAAAAGATGTCTCTGCAGGATATTGAACGTGAACTTGGATATAGGGTTCAGATTGTAGATCCACAGCCGGAGAAAGAAGAAGTTGATGAGGAACATCGTAAGGAAGTTAGGGATAGCATTGATTTCTTCAAGGAATTATTTGGGATCGATATTAATTCCAACAAGTATTACTAAAATTTAATGAAACGGAGATTTTATTACATATGACAATTTTATACTCAACACATTGTCCAAAGTGTAAATCTTTGGAACATAGACTTAAGCTTAATAAAATTGAATATGAAATAGTGGACGACAAAGATGTAATCATTCAGAAAGGTTTTGCATCTGCTCCACAATTGGAAGTAAACGGAAAAATAATGGATTACATGGAAGCAGTAAAATGGATAACAGAAAATGGAGGAAATCACAATGAAGAGTAGTAAGTCTATTATAAATCCGTATTTAAAAAATCAAGATTGGAGAGTTAAAGAAAATTCAAGTACAATTTATAGTTACGGTGGATTATGTAAATATGTAGATGCAGAGGTAATGAAGGATTATTGGCTTAGAGAGGTTTATACTGAAGATATAGCCCAGGCTTATGTTAGTGGACATATACATATCCACGATCTTGGCGGGTTAACTCTTTATTGTTGTGGATATTCTCTTAAAGATATTCTTCTTAAAGGAGTGACAGGAATACCTAATATTCCATCATCAAAGCCAGCAAAACACTTTGATAGTGTGCTTAATCAGTGTGCAAATCTTATAACTGTATTCCAAAACGAAATAATGGGAGCTGTTGCGTTTAACAGTTTTGATACGTTACTTGCTCCGTTTATTAAAAATGATAGATTAACATATGATGAAGTTAAACAGAATATGCAAAACTTTATTTTTAGTATTAATAGCAATAGTAGAATCGGTGCAGAACCAGCATTTTCAAATGTAACATTTGATTTAACGCCACCAGAAGATCTTTTAGATGAATATGTTACTATTGGCGGTGAATTTGCAAGTTTTACATACAGTTCCTGCCAGCAAGAAATGGATATGCTTAACAGAGCTTTCTTTGAGATTATGTTGAATGGTGATGCCGACGGTAAGTTATTTTCTTATCCTATACCAACTTATAATATTCATAAACGTTTTGATTGGGATAATCCTAACAATAAACTTCTTTGGGAACTAGCTGGAAAATATGGAAGTCCGTACTTTGCTAATTACATAAATTCTGATATGAACCCAGAGGATTCAAGAAGTATGTGCTGTCGTCTGAGACTTGACCTTAAGGAACTTCGTAAGCGTAATGGTGGTCTTTTTGGTAGTGGAGATAGTACGGGTTCAATTGGCGTAGTCACTATTAATCTTCCTCGTATAGCTTACGAAAGTAATAATGATGAAGAGCAGTTTTTTAAGAAGCTTGATTATTATCTTGAAGTATCTAAAAAGAGCCTTGTAATGAAGAGGGCGTGGTTACAAGAAAATGTTATTGATACTAAGTTAATTCCAGCCTTTTGTACTTATGTTGGAACTATGGATAATCATTTCTCTACAATTGGTGTTGTTGGCATGAATGAGATGTGTGAAAACTTCTTTGAGGATCATTCGGACATCGTTACAGATAAGGGTAAGGCTTTTGCGGAAAAGGTTGGCGAATATATCCGTGAAAAACTTATCAAGTTCCAAGAAGAGACGGGAGTGCTCTTTAATTATGAAGCAACACCAGCCGAATCGACTTGCTATAGATTTGCCCTCAGAGATAAAAAGGACTATGAAGATATTATAACAAGAGGAGAAGGTAGGGATTGTTACTATACTAATTCCTGTCATATTCCAGTAGCAAAAATCAAAGGTATTGATTCAACGTTTAAACACCAAGAGACACTTCAAACTCAGTTTACTGGCGGTACAGTAATTCACGTATATATGGAAGGTGCTATATCTGGTGATAATGCCAAAGAAATAGTTAAATCGATGTTTACTAAATATAAAGAACCTTATATGAGTATATCTCCAATTTCTAGATATTGTGATGAACATGGATATGTAAAAGAAATAGTTGATAAATGTCCTATATGCAAGAAAAAACTTAAAAAGTATCAGAGAATAACTGGTTATCTTCGTTGCGTTGATAACTTTAATAGAGGTAAGAGAGCTGAATTCGAAGATAGGAATCAGCTTAATGATGATAGTTTGGAGAAATAAATGATAATTAAAACAGTAATAGATGAAGATTTTTCAAATTACAAAAAACCATCAATGTTAATAGGTATGCCATATTGTACCTTTAAATGTGATAAGGAATGTGGTCAGCAAGTGTGTCAAAACAGCGCACTTGCGACTACACCTAATATAGAAATAAATCCCATGGATTTAATCGCAAGGTATGAAAACAATAATCTAACTCAAGCGGTTGTTTTTGGCGGTTTGGAAAGCTTTGATTCTTGGGCAGACTTATACAACTTTATCTTTTTATTCAGATCAGTATCAGATGATGACATAGTTATCTATACCGGATATACCAAATGTGAGATACTTGATAAAGTAACATTACTTAAAGAAGTTCCAAATATTATCATCAAATTTGGTCGTTACATTCCAAATCAGCAACCTCATTATGATGAAGTACTCGGTGTAGACCTTGCATCAGATAATCAATAC
>CACYBS010000063.1 GCA_902772725.1 Erysipelothrix rhusiopathiae | reverse complement strand
TAGTTCAATTAAGCTAAACAACATTCCGCCCCGGTTAGTTGGGCGGATTTTATATACCGGTCATGTTGTTTAACTTTATAAGGTATTATATCGGATATTTAGTGTAGTGAATAACTGAAATATGAACGTGATGTTCATATTTTCTTAAAAGTGATACAATTTTTAGGAAAGCGGGGAAATACATATGAGTTGGTTATTAAATATACTTGGAAATTTAATTAGTATCGCCATTGCCATTGGAATTCTTGTGGTGATTGGTTTTACGCTTTTCACAAAGCGTAAAAAGAAAGACGATATTGAGATTGACAAGGTAAATCGAATAGTGCTCGATGTAAACCTTGTTGATGAAAAGAAACCTGATTTTGGATTGAGTAAGACGATGACGATGGAAGATCTAAAAAAAGCCTTAACAGTGATTGAAAAAGATAAGAAAATCAAAGAGCTGGCTTTAGATATGAATTCTTTTGATTGCTCTTTAGCCCAAATGTTTGAAATTGATCCTTATTTAGAAAAAATCAAGAAAAATAAAAAAGTTGCAGCTTATGCTTCTACCCTGGAAATGAATGATTACCTTTGCGCTGTCGCAGCTGATTCTATTTATCTTATGGATTCCAATTCTTCCCGTATATCGTTGGAGGCACCATCTTCTTCAACCCTGTATTATAAAAAAATATTGGATAAGTTAGGAATTCGTATGCATGTGATCCATGTGGGAGCGTATAAAGGAACGGGAGAAAACTACAGCTTAGATCAGATGAGCCCGGAAAGAAGAGAGTCGATTCATGAGCTTCAGGAACAAACCTTATCGGAAATGTTGGAACGAATTCAAAAATACCGTCAAATTGATATTAAAGAGGATCTATTATCCGGAAAATGGTATTTTGCGAGTCGTAAAGAAGCATTATCAGCCGGCTTGATTGATGGCTTTGCAGCTTATATGGATATGCCAAGAAACAACGAAAATAATACCGTATCCATCAACCGCTACTTCTCGGAAAAGTATAAGGAGAAAGAGAAGAAAAAACAGGATGAAATCTTAGTTTTACCAATGTCAGGAACCATTCGTGAAAAGGATGGATTGAATGATGCCGGTCTTTTAAGTCAGATTCGTCAAATCAAGGATCATGAAAACGCCAGGGGAATTGTTCTTTATATCAATTCTCCGGGAGGTTCTGCTCTGGAATCGGAAAAAATGTACCAGCGTCTTAAGAAATTAGATTTACCTGTTTATGCATTCCAATCCGAAGTAGCTGCATCCGGTGGTTATTATATTTCATCAGCTGCTTCTAAAATATATGCGACACCGTTTACAATTACCGGCTCGATTGGCGTTGTTTCCATGATTCCCAATGTTTCTGAGGCTGTTTCTAAATTAGATATACCTGTAGAAACGGAGAATACCGGAAGTTATGAATCTTTTAATCCGGTTTTACCTTTAAGTAAAGAGGTAGAAGATAAGATCAGAGCATCTATGCTGGATACGTATAATGAATTTAAGGATAGAGTTAAATCAGCCCGTGGAATGGATGAAGATACTCTGGAACCTTTAGCCGGCGGAAGAGTATATCTGGGACAGAAGGCAAAGGAAATTGGTTTAATTGATGAGGTCGGCACATTGGATGATTGTATTAAAGCTCTTGCCAAAGAGTTAAATCTTTCTTCTTATGTTGTTAAGACAATCTACAAGAAGCAGGATTTACAGGATCGCATTCCGTTTCCAATCGATAAGTTAACTAAAGAGGCAATCGATATTCTTTCACAGGATACCGGCATTCAGATGCTGGAGCCTGATTATCAATCGATATTCTAGTACAGGTGGGATAAGCCCACCTTTTCTTATTGCGTAAACACGAGTTAGTTTGCATTTACTAACCTAGGGGGTGTTCGATACAATCAATTGGAAAAGTTAGATAAAGATAACTCGTTTTAGGAGGATATAGATGACTACTTTACAGGATTTAAAAGTGGGTCAAAGTGCCCGGATTGACGCCGTTGGCGGACAGGGTGCTTTACGTCAGCACTTTCTGGACATGGGTGTGATCCCCGGGGCGGAAGTAACCGTTGTAAAGCTGGCTCCATTAGGCGATCCGATGGAACTTAGGATCCATGGATATGAATTGACATTGCGTCTGGCAGATGCGGCTCAGATTCAGGTGACACCTATTGATAAGGTTGAAAAGGCCGCAAGAGAAGGACTTGACCGGCCGATTCAGCATCCGGCCCTGGGTGAGCCGGGCATTCATCATGTGGATGGAGAAGAAAAACCGTTTCCGGATAATCATGTATTAACTTTTGCCCTGGTCGGAAACCAGAACAGCGGTAAGACAACGTTGTTTAATCAATTGACAGGAGCTAACCAGCATGTTGGTAACTTTCCCGGGGTTACGGTAGACCGCAAGGATGGAAGTATAAAGGGATATCCGAATACGAAGATTACCGATTTACCGGGTATTTATTCCATGTCTCCTTATTCTAATGAAGAAATGGTTTCGCGAAACCATGTCCTGCATGATAAACCGAATGCGATCATAAATATTGTGGATGTGACCAATATTGAAAGAAATCTGTATTTAACGATGCAGCTTCTGGAGATGGATACACCGATGGTGGTAGCTCTTAATATGATGGATGAAATGACCGGAAATGGGGGAGATGTCGATATCAACCGCATGGAAGCCATGTTAGGAGTTCCGGTGGTTCCTATTTCAGCTGCCAAAAAACAGGGTGTTGATGAGCTTGTTATGCATGCAATTCATATTGCAAAATATAAAGAAAAACCGGTGAAGCAGGATTATTGTTCGCCGGAAGACCATAATGGAGCAGTTCATAGAAGTCTGCATGCCGTAAGCTCATTAATTGAACACCATGCCTCGAAAGCCGGTATTCCGCTTCGATTTGCCGCATCCAAGGTGCTTGAAAATGACAAAAATATTATAAACCAGCTGAATTTAGACCAAAATGAAGCGGAAACGTTAGAACATATTACACTTCAGATGGAAAAGGAACGCGGATTAGATCGATGTGCAGCCATAGCGGATATGCGCTTTGCGTTCATCGAAAAGGTTTGTGATGCCTGTGTTTATAAACCGAAACATTCTAAAGAAAGAGAACGTTCGCAGAGAATAGATTCCATCTTGACCGGAAAATGGACGGCCATTCCTATCTTTATTATCATTATGGGACTTGTCTTCTATTTGACATTTAATGTAGTAGGTGCATGGCTGCAGGAACTGTTAGAAACAGGGGTAGGCGCTTTAACTGAAACGGTAGATGCGATGTTGACGGCCCATCAGATAAATCCTGCACTACATTCATTGGTCATCAAAGGAATCTTTGAAGGTGTAGGAAGTGTACTTAGCTTTTTGCCAATCGTAGTTGTTATGTTTTTCTTTTTATCCATGTTGGAGGATAGTGGATATATTGCCCGTGTTGCCTTCTTTATGGATAAAATCTTACGAAAGATCGGTTTATCCGGAAGAAGTATAGTTCCGCTCTTAATTGGATTTGGATGTTCTGTACCGGCTGTCATGGCGACCAGAACTTTACCGAGTGACCGTGATCGAAAGATGACGATTCTTTTGACACCGTTTATGAGCTGTACTGCTAAATTACCTATTTATGCCTTTTTTGTGAATGCCTTTTTCCCGAAACAGGGAGGCTTTGTGATGACCGGTCTTTATATCGTCGGTATTTTAACAGGTATCATAGGTGCATTTATATTTAAAAACTCTTTGTTTAAAGGGGAAGCGGTTCCGTTTGTGATGGAGCTTCCGAATTATCGATTACCGAGTCCTAGAAGTACGTTGCAGCTGATGTGGGAGAAGGCAAAAGATTTCCTTCAGAAAGCTTTTTCTGTTATCCTTATCGCAACCGTAGTCGTATGGTTCTTACAGAGCTTTGATACCGGATTTAATATGGTAGAGGATTCCTCTTTAAGCATAATGGCCAACATATCTAATGTATTGGTTCCAATCTTTAAACCGATTGGACTGGGAGATTGGAGAATTGTGACATCGTTAATTTCCGGCTTTATGGCTAAGGAAAGCGTAGTTTCTGCTTTAAAGGTATTGTTTGGAAATGCAGGAGGCGTAAGGGCGGCTATGTCAACAGCTTCTGCCGTAAGTTTATTGATTTTCAGCTTACTTTATACACCGTGTGTGGCTGCCATCGCATCTGTGAAACGGGAGTTAGGATATGGCTGGGCAATCGGAATGTCAATCTGGCAATGTATCATCGCGTGGATTGCTGCCGGCTTCTTCTATTTGATTATGATGATATTGTAGGAGGTATACGTATGAATACTGCCGATCTTATATTAATTAGTCTATTGGCAATCATCCTGGTTCGTGCTTTTATTGTGATTCACAATGACAGAAAAAAAGGAAAAGGCTGTCTCGGATGCGGTTCCAAGTGTTCGGGATGCTCCCTTCAATGTAACTTAAAGGAACATCAATCATGAATGTCCTGTTAATTGTGCTGGTGGGTCTCATTATAGCTTTTGGCTTATATAAAACTATTTCCCGTTCAAAACAAGGCAGTGCCTGCTGTGGGGAACATGAAGGAAATATCAGAAGAGTGGGACCTTCGGACCGCAATAAAAGTCATTATCCATATGAAGCCAAGGCGGATATCATGGGTATGACCTGTGATAACTGCGCTGCCAGAGTAGAAAACGCACTAAATAAGCTGGATGGTATATGGGCATCGGTTTCCATTAACTCCAAAAAGGCAAAAATTCTATCAAAAGAACCTATCGATATATCTTTGATTAAGAATGCCGTCATCAAGGAAGGGTATAGTATTGATCATATTGAAATAAAGAGGTGAATAACCTCTTTTTTATATCTACTCTATCTAGTAATGATAACTAGATAATGTTATAATGCGGACAAGGAAGGTGATACTATGGAATCAATGATGAAAAACCCTTATCCTTTAACCTTTAAAGAAGAAGTCGGAAATTCTATTTCCCATGGCATTATGGCTCTATGTGTTGTTTTATCTTTGCCGTACTATGCCGTTCATTCGTATTTAAGAGGAGGAATGGGGTATTCCTTTGGCGTATCAGTTTTTATGCTCGGCCTATTTATGATGTTCATGACATCCTGTCTGTATCATTGTTCCATATATGGAACTACACAGAAATATGTGTTTCGAAAGCTGGATCATATCATGATTCTTGTTGCGATTGCCTCAACATATACACCGATCTGTCTTGTATATATGAATAATGTTTTCGGGTATATTCTTTTAATTTTGGAATGGCTGATGGCATTCGGAGGCATTCTTTTAAAGGCAATTTCAAAAAAAAGCTATCCGAAATGTTCCATGATTATCTATATGACAATGGGATGGCTGGCAATCTTTTTTGTGCCGCAGTTATTTAGAAACGGTTCGTTTTTCTTTATGGCATGGATTGTTTTAGGGGGGATATTGTATTCCATCGGAGCTTATTTTTACTCCAGGCCGCAGAAAAGATATTTCCATTTTATATGGCATTTGTTGATTATAGGCGCATCGATTTGTCATATGATCGGAATTCTTTACTGTATGGTATAAGATCATTTTAAAACAATAAAATGTTTTTATGATGAATAGATTATTTCGCGTTATAATAGAAGAAATAGGAGGTTCATTATGAATTTATTACAATTATTGTTGGGAATGATGACTAATAATAACTCAGTTCAGAGTGTTTCCCAGCAGAGCGGCATTTCTTCTGATAAGGTTAAAAAGTTATTGATGCTGGCGATTCCTTTATTGATTCGCTACATGACTCAGAATGCTTCTAACCAGAATGGAGCATTGTCATTATTCAATGCCTTAGGACAGCATAATCGTCAGGCAGATATGTCAAAGATGATCGAAACCGCTGATAAAGAAGACGGTTCTAAAATTATCGGTCATATCTTAGGTAACGATAATGACACAGTTGTTCGTTCCCTGGCAAATGAAACCGGATTAAAATCAGGTCAGGTTGCAGGCGTATTATCATTGGTTGCTCCGGCTTTATTATCCGCTTTAGGCGCAGCTACTCAATCTGCACAGAAAAAAGATGACATGTCCAACTTATTTGGATTATTCGGTGGTTCTGCTCCGACTCAGCAGCAATCCGGCTTAAGTCTTCTTGGAAACTTATTCGGTGGTTCCCAACAAACTCAGACACAGGCTAACACTGGATTATTCGGTAATCTGTTTGGAGGATCCAAGCCACAGGAACAGGAAAGCTCCTTTGATGGAAGCGACCTGATGAAAAAATTAATCGCTTTAGCTATAGCTGCCAAAAAGTAATACCATTCAAATCTGTCGATCATCGACAGATTTTTTAAAGAGGAGGGAAACGTATGTGTGAGCTATTTTGTTTTTCGGGACACGATAAAAGAAATCTGGATCCGGAACTGAATATTTTTTATTCACACTCAGAAACCAATCCTAACGGATGGGGCATCTATTATCAATTGGATGAAGGAAACTTTTTTAAAAAGGGACCGGAAAAAGCCAATCTTTCCGAAGAACTCAAAGTTATATTAGAGAGTCCTGTTGATACACAATACGCTTTAGCACATATACGTCATGCCACAATCGGTGCCAATGCTTATTTGAATTCTCATCCCTTTAAAGCCAGAGATAATACAGGAAAAGAATGGGTCTTAATGCATAATGGCAGTATCTTTGAAGGACATCTTTTAGATGCGTATAAAGATGTGCAGGAAGGAAAAACCGACAGCGAAAGAATTCTGCTCTATATTGTGGACCGTATGAATCAGGCATTTTCTCAAAACAATGGAATCACAGAAGAAGAGCAATTTCATGTTTTAGAGGATATTGTTGAAGAGCTTTCACCGGAAAATAAGTTAAATCTGATTTTTACCAATGGAGAATATACGGCTATTCACACCAATATGGAAAACACTCTTTATGAAAAGAAAGTAACCGAGGGCACCCTTTTCGCTACGGTACCTCTGGACGATTTTGGATGGGTCAATCTTCCTCTCAATACGCTTGTCGTATATAAAAAAGGGAAAAGAGTCTATACCGGAAAAAGACACGAGCATCTCTATATCGAAGATAAGGCTAAACTGCAGGCACTATTAGACAAATTAGAAGAGAAATAAAAGCAGCCACCGTTTCGGTGGCTGTAATCTTTTAAATCAGCGTTGATGGATCTGTATATTCCATATCTAAGGCATCGGCAACGCCCGGATATGTACATTTGCCCTTGTAGATGTTCAAGCCCTTCATTAGACCGCCATCTGTCTTTAAAGCATCTTCTAAGCCCTTGTTGGCAATCGCAAGACCGTAAGGAAGTGTTGCGTTTACTAAAGCTAAAGTAGAAGTACGGGCAACAGCCCCCGGCATATTACCTACGCAATAGTGAATCACTCCATCCACTTCAAAGATTGGATCATCATGTGTTGTCGCATGTGATGTTTCAAAACATCCGCCCTGGTCAATCGCAACATCCACTAATACAGAACCTTTCTTCATTAATTTCAAATCTTCAGCACGAACTAAGTTTGGAGTTGTGCTTCCCGGCAGTAATACAGCACCGATGACTACATCAGCTGTAGAAATTGCTTTCTGGATATTGGCACGGGTTGAGTATAATGTCTGGATGCGATGTGAGAAAATATCATCCAAATAAGCTAAACGCTCAGAGTTGATATCTAAGATTGTTACATTAGCACCGATTCCGGTCGCAAGCTTAGCGGCGTTGGTACCAACATTACCGCCACCTAAGATAACGATATTACCGCGTTCAACACCCGGTACACCGGCTAACAGTACACCGCGTCCGCCATATGTTTTTTCCAAATATTTTGCACCTTCCTGAACAGCCATTCTTCCGGCAATTTCAGACATCGGTGTTAAACATGGAAGTCCGCCTCTTGGACCAACGATAGTTTCAAAAGCTACTGCTTTTACATCGGATTTTAAAAGTGCTTTGGCAAGCGGAGCATCGGCAGCTAAATGCAGGTAAGTGTAAATAATCAAGTCTTCACGGAAGTATTTATATTCTTCTTCGATTGGTTCTTTCACCTTAACGATCATTTCTACACGATTCCAAACCTCGGCAGCATCGTCAACCATAGTAGCACCGGCTGCAACATATTCTGAATCTTCAAAACCGCTTCCTAAACCGGCGCCCTTTTCAACCAGGACATCATGACCGGCCTGTACAAATGCAGCTACCGCATCCGGTGTTAAGCCCACTCTAAATTCATTGTTCTTAATTTCTTTTACAGTTCCTACTAACATATAAGTCTCCTTTATTACTTTAACTATTATAATCGATTTTTAAGCGAATGAAAATAAGCTATATTTTTTTCATTTAAAAACAAGTCTTTTCAGACTTGTTTCGATTATTTTTCGTAATACTCAACAGTTTTTTTCAATCCATCAATCACAATCGGATCGGTTTCATTTTTCATTAAATCGAGAGGATGACCTACACGGGTAATATAGGAGTTATACATTTCATCCTGCCAGTCGTGCGGAACGGAGAAGACCAATCGGTTATTGAGAAGGGAAAGGAAGGTCTTTACGGCCGGATTGACAATATGAGCTTCATGATAGTTTACCGGAGGTTTTCCAAAGAAGAAATCCCCGGCTTTTTTCATCATATCCATTTCTGAGTCTGTTAATGGTTTAAAGTTTTCCATATAGGAAACATTATCTTTTACCTGCTCTAAGGTACTCATACCGGATAATGTAACCATGACGGAAGGCAGGGAAGCGCAATAGCGGATGGCCCATGATGCCATGGATGCATTTGGATCTGCTTCTTTAAACATATCTTCGATCGGTTTTGGAACAACAGCCAGCTCTCCGCCTTTAACCGGTTCCATCACAATGACGTTTCGATTATGTTTCACAATGGTTTCATAAGCTTCTTTAACAGTTAAATCCGGGTCTGCTATATCGGCATAATTGAGAAGAATCTGAACAGATTCAATTTCCGGCTGTTCATCTAAAATACGGTCTAATACATCAGCTGTATCATGGAAGGAGCAGCAGATGTGTTTGATCTTGCCTTCTGCTTTCAACTTTTTAAATTCATCGAAGGCACCGATTTCTACCATGCGGTTGTAGCTTTTCTCTGTCAACATATGCATTAAATAATTATCAAAATATCCGGCACCGGTTTTTTCTAACTGGCGCTCACAGAACATACGTACATCTTCTGTTTTCCAAACATCCCATGTCGGCATTTTGGATGCCAGAATGTACTTGTCTCTTGGATAGCGGGAAGTTAATGATTTGTTGATGGCAGTTTCACTTTTTCCTCCATGATAAACATAGGAAGTATCAAAGTAGGTAAATCCATGTTCTAAATACAGGTCAACCATTTGATTCAATTCATCATAGTTAATATCATCATTTTCCAGTAATGGTAAACGCATAAATCCAAATCCGAGTTTTTTCATGATATACTTCACTTTCTATAATGATTATAATACATTCTGCTTTTGATTGGTTATTCTAATATTTTGGTATTTGATGTTCTTATTTTCTGTATAGGTGATAAAATAAATATGACTGAAAATTTAAGGGGTATTTATGGGGAAAATTAACGTAACAAAGTCATCCATGCCTCCTTTTGAAGAGTATGTGGAAGCCTTAAAACCGGTATGGGAAAGCCGCTGGCTTTCCAATCGGGGAGAGGCTTCTCTTCAATTCGAGCAGGATCTTAAACAATATCTAGGATGCGATAATATATGGCTGTTTGCCAATGGGCATCTGGCGC
>CACYBS010000062.1 GCA_902772725.1 Erysipelothrix rhusiopathiae | reverse complement strand
CATTTTGTGCTCCTTTCGTTTTAAATATTCTTATACTAATTATAAATATATCTTAACTACTTTTCTATTAGTTATAAAGCATAATTAACTATACCGATTTGATATAAGAAAAAGAGTAGACTTCACATCTACTCTTAAAGAATACAATGTCTTTTTTACCAATTTTTCAAGCCGGCTTTATGAAGTTTAGAACATCCAGCATACAAACATGCCTGACCTGCTATGTTGATACCCTGTGCGATCCAGTTCATGGCTGCCCCATCAAAATTTCTTGAAGAAAGATATCCCATCGCAATGCTGAAAAAGAATGAAACAATAATCAAAATCATCGCTTTCTTCTGTTTCAATTGGTTTGCGATATAAGCTAACGATGCATCCATGGCTCCAAGTCCAACCACCATCAATCCGACAAGTGCCATTGTCGGAATCAAACCATAGGTTTTTGTTCCTTTCGATACAAGCATGGTCAAACCAACCCCTGCTAAAAGAAAGCCAATGGCCTGATTAGCAAAAAATTGATTACTCATCCAGATAAAATCCCCGACACCAAACGCATATAGAAGTTTATAAGTAGCCTTTAAAAATCCGGCTAATGTAACAAGTAGTGCTCCACATCCAAACAATCCCTTTGTGAGAATGTTCATGCGTTTGTGTAAGTCCTTAAATACAATCAATGTTGACAATGCGAACAGGATGACAGGAATATAGTCCGCAATTGCCATAGGAACGGAAAACTGTTTCATACTAGTCCCTGTACACTTTCATGGAATGATATTGGCTTGTGAATGGGAATAATAATGGTACAGTATCCGAATACTTCTGGTATTCCGGGTCCAGACCATAGGTCTTTTCATGACGTAATTCTAAGCGCTGGGCCGAGTTATACATTACATAGGCAATTAAGATAAAGGCCAGTATCACAAGGATCCATTGTCTGCCCTGCACTGCTCCGATACCGGATACGGTTACACCAAACCAGAACATAATTTCCGAGAAATAGTTCGGGCAGCGGCAATATTGATACAAACCGGTATCACAGAAACGCTTCGGGTTGATCTTTTTTGCAGCTGATTTCTGTTTATCCGCAAGTGATTCACAAAAAATAGCTGCGATCATGATCACAATACCGATCCAGGCAAAAATATTGTCCGAAGAGCGGTTAATCACACGATACGTCAGAGCCGATGTCTGTGCCGTATACATCCACATGCTGTAAATCCACATCGCTAACGATACGAAAATCGGCATTCTTTTGGTAGAACCGGTAGACTCTAAGGTTTTACGATACGCTGCATTGGTGAGTTCACGCTTTAAAATATAGCCGCCTAAACGGTAACCGTAAATCACAAAAAGGAATGATAAGATACCTGTGGCAAGGGTAAGCGTACCGTTCATGAGTCCAAATCCCAGATGGAAAATACCGATGCACATAACCGCAAAGCCATATCCCACTGACATAAACCATACAAATTCTTTAAAGCCCATGCAGCATCCCAGAGCAGCCACACACATGACACCCCACATGAACTTAGGCCATACCTGACCGATATAAGAAGGATCTAAATGAAACATACATTATTCCCCCTTGAAATACTCTTTAATATATTCGGCAAAAGAAGCATCTCCGGTTACATCTTTTCCCACTAAATCATGCGACAATGTCCACTTGGAGAATAAGATAATATCGCGTTTTCCTTCTTTTTTGATCTTCGGAAGTTTTGCCAGTAAAGAGAACATCCAAGCCGGACTGTCCTTGATGATGACCGGTTTACCGGCTGCTCTAAAGCACATCTTTGCCATTTCTTCATAGGTATAGGTTTCTTTTCCACCGACTTCATAGATGGCGTTGGTATCTTCCATATGGTCTACGATAAAGGCTGCAAAATCCGGGCAGTCCACTACGTTAGCCTTGATGTCATGGTATCCTTTTAATAACTGCATTTCCCCTTTATCTACATATGGCTTAAATACCTTTGCGATATCATAGAAATATCCTGTCGGACGATAGATGACATAGTCCATGGAACCTTTCATGATTTCCTTTTCGAACTTTCTTTTCGCATCCAACATCGGTACTTCTTCAGCTCCCGGTTGGTCACAGGCAATAACCGAAATATAGTTAAACTTCTTTACACCGGCTTTTACTGCCTCATTATAAAGATTTAAGTTTCCCTGATAGTCAATATCATACGATGTAAACTTTGTAGAAGCTCCGGTTAAACCCATGGTGGTAATGACAATATCCACCCCATCGCAAATACCGCTTAAGGAAGCTGCATTGGTGGCATCAATCGAACGGAATTCATATTTTCCTTCGAGTCCGTTATCAGCTGTTTCCTTTAAATCAGCTGCGATCACATCATAGTTTTTGTCACATAATACTTTTAAAATTTCAAATCCAAGATGACCAAATGCTCCGGCTAATAATACTTTCATATTGTCTCTCTCCTTATCCAAATACTACATTTTTAAATAAATCGGCTGTTTTAGCTTCTCCCCATGCCTGTAAAAATCCATCGGTGGCAGGGCCTCCTTGATTGAGTAATCCATCTCTGTAAGCATCTGCTTT
>CACYBS010000061.1 GCA_902772725.1 Erysipelothrix rhusiopathiae | reverse complement strand
GAAAGAATTTTTATGGACATCCATACCAACGTAAACTATACTTTTCATGTGGCCTCCTATTGTCATTATGGTAATGATTCTCAATTTGTTTTTGGTTTAACTAAATTATGAATCTAAATCCACGCTTTGACAATTTAGGAGGTCACTTCATATTATCTCGCCATATCTAAGTATCCCATCTAAAGAATACAAAAGACAATCGTTTCCAAACTCTCTTACGGCATACATGGTAGATGATTTTGTTTTCCCGGTAAAAATACCAAACCGTATAGATGTGCGACTGTTATCTGATAGAAGTTGGGCAAGTACATTATATTTCCCTGTTTTAGTAAGCAAACCTAAATTCTTTTTAAATGTCTTTTTATTTAGAGTAATTCCTTTTGCGCCGTAAAACGCAAATAATTTTTTAAATGTCAATTGTTGATATTCAGCTTCTACCGTTTCAATTCGTGGTAGTTCCCCACGGAGAGATACGAACAATAATGATTCTCGTTCAGGATAATCCATTAAATTTATTTTGCTTGATCCTATTCGATAGTAGCGAATTCGATCAAAGGATGTTGGGATTTTTTCTGCTTTCGGAATAGTTAATACTACAACTCGTTTCCCATGTAATGTTATTTCTTTAAAATTAAATGTAATATCAGGTTTTAAGTTTCGAGCTAAATAATGTTCCAGTGGTTCCCCATCCTTAATCTCTTTATGATAATCAAAACTAGTCCCAACAACTTTATGAGTCTTATTTTCAATTCCCCACACAATGAATGCCGTTTCCTGTCCAACCATAGCTGCAACATTTGACATTCCCGAAATATATTCACCAATCTCGCGGGGATTAAACCAATTTACTTTAAATTCAAACCAATCTTCTTCGTAATCTCTAGAAATCAAATCTAATATAATTCTGCTTAAATCTTCCATATTTCTATTAACCAGCTTTAAACCACCTAAACAATATCGATATTAATTGTATTATCAGTTTTAGCTACCTTTCTTACTATTCCAATACGACAAAAATCTATCGCAATTCGAAAAGTAATAAAAAAAAACTGAAAATATATTCTATTTCCAGCGATTCTTTGCTCGTTCAATAATTTCCATGCCCAATTCTTCCCATTGTTGATAATTGAGTCTTCCCCCTACTTCTTTCTCTTTATCATCAATCATCTTCCGCCGTCTTTCATCCACGAGGATCCATTCATATAAGCTTAACGGAACATAATCAGAGAATACACAGAAAGTATTGATCATATTAAACGGAGTCGTTTCCTCATATCCTCTGGCACACAGTCTTGGCTGACTTTCGCATAACCGCATGGATTGATGAAGAAGATATTCATCGTAGGTATTATGTAAATGCCCATACAACATATATGTCATCGGACTCCTGTCATTTAACCTGGAAAACTGTTTGTTGTAGAAAGGAATCGGATAATGGCATACGATAACCTTTCGATTGCCGTCTTCATATTCACCATAGCTGATCACATCTTCAAAATTATCAACGAAGTCCGGATCATCTAAATAGAAATTATCGTGATTGCCTTCTACCAGATAAATCTTTCCGTTTAAGCGGTTTATGATATTCCATGTCTGGATTCCTTTTCCAAAAGAAAGATCTCCCAGAACAAATACCTCATCATTATTGGTTACTTTCTGATTCCATTGATGAATCATATATTCATGCATTTCATGCAGATTATCAAAGCCTCTGCCATCCATGATATCGATCCGCTCATGGAAAAAATGATTATCGGAAATATAATATCGCATAGCTTTATCCTACCCCCTTTTAAAATTGAATTGTGATCGTTCTTTGATTAGGCCAAAGCATCCGTGTAACAACACCAAATAAAATCTGTTCTACCGTCCATATTGCAGCAAGTACAAAGTAACCAAACAACTTCCAATCGCTGAAAAATTCCATCACATAACGAATGATTGGTTGATTGAACGGAATAAAGATACATATCACCATTAAAAACATCCATATGTTTTCTCTTCTTTTTGTGAACGGAGAAATATAAAGAACAAAAAACAGATATGCAGTTGTTATGAATTTACCTATCCAGCTATTCCATAAAGAAAGAATGATGCCTACTACTATCAATAATAGATGGAAACATAGTTTTTGGAAATAATTCATAGAAATAATTCCTCCACAATCACATTAACAATCATTAAAGCAGTGATGAAATGGGTCACAAATATAGTAACCAAACAAATATAGAATGCCCATTTCTGAATGCCTTTTATATGTACTTTAGGTCTGATTTTTAAAGATGGTTCTCCTTTTATTTTAACTCCCAATAATTCTGTCATCGCATCAAAACCATCAACCAATACATTGCCCGTTAAGTTGAGTGCCATCAGATATCCGTTTGCGATGGCTCCCGCAAAAAAGAAGTCGCTGTAATAAGGTATCCTTGTTAATAGTAAGAAGATCCCGGTTACGATTGCGTTCATTTCCAATCCTGCAAGATTTATCTGTACACACTGTAATGTAGATGTAGATTTATTCTTGTCTATAAAGGTATATGCTCCCGGCATCAAAGAATGGATTCCGATTCCCATTTCATACACAGTTCCTTTATAGGCGAGTGCTGCTATGGCATGTCCTAATTCATGAAGTATAATTCCGCAGATTGCTCCTAATATAAATCCTGAAAAATAAACCGGAGCCGACCCAAAATCGCCATACTTAAAATGACGGATTCCCAGATACAAACAAATAGGTACAAGAATAAGGATACATCGATTCAAAAAAGGAGCATGTTTTTGCAGCCAACCATTCTCTTTAGGAGACCACAGTGCAAAATAGATTGACGGTAGAGCAACCAAAAAGCGGCTGGTCCGAATAAGCCTCTCTGAATCCAGGAACTCCATAAAATCTTCCACATATTCTCTGTCATTTGATAAAGAGTATGGATCGGTATGGCCATCCAGCTTCATAAGAAAGTCATAATCTTCTCTATTTAATGTTAAGTGATAGTCCGTTATAAAATTATATATCTGAACTTCGTTTTCATTTTCAGATTCCACACGGATCGTATTACTAACATATGGATACTTCATCCTATCCCCCCTTTTTTTTGAATGGAATCAGTATACATTACTTAGCTGCTTAAAAAAAGGCATTTTCCGTTAAGATCTTGTTATTTTTAATACAAAAGGTCTCCCTTTTGAGAGACCTTATTGGATAGAATTAAACTCTGTTTTCAACAAATAAGTACCAAGGATTACGATACCACCATCCTACATATGGCTCGATTTTTGTAGAATAGAAAAGTTTGTTATCATAGGAAATGCTGTAATCATCAGATTCTTCTCGTATCTTTATTAATTCTTTGTCAAGATAAGAATAGCTGTAAACATCATAAGAATCTTCTGAACTGATTTCATTTGCCTGATGATCTTCATTATATTCATAGGTATAAAGATGCGTTTCCTCATAGTCACCTTCCAGTTGTACTGAAGTAACATTGTATTGTTTATCAAACTCTAAAATATATGTATAATTCTCTTTTTTCTCATCGTCCACTTCACCATCTTTAATATCTTCTTTTAAGTAAGATTCGCAGACAACTGTTTTTCCATCATCCGAATAAGTCGAATTAAAAATCTTCGTTTCGGTTTCCGTCACGCTGGATACCAATTTATCATCTTTATAGGAATATGTTGTTGTATATTCCACCGGCTGATCATCCACAACGAAAGAAGACACTTCCGCGATTAATCTTCCCTGTCTATCATATGTCATATCCATGGACAATGCGTTTGTATTGTCATCAATATGAGTCGGTAGGAAGTGGAAATTCTCCAGATATTTTTCGGAATCGAAGAAAGAATCAAGTTCTTTTAATTCATCATACGCTTTCAGATAATTACCTGCCGTAATATCCGAAAGTGCATCTCTATACTGCCGATATGGATCAACCAGGAAAGTTTTAAGCAGATATACACATAAAAATGCTACCGCAAGAGAGGACACCCATTTAATCAGTCTTATTCGCTGTCTCTTTTTTTTCTGCTCTTTTCTTTCCTCTCGGTCCAATCGCTGATCAAGACGCTTTGTCAAAGTATCCATATTATAGGATTCTTTCAAATCTGTTAAGTTACCAACCTTAAAAAGCTTATTAACATTTGCGTTCGAATTGTAAGACTGTTTTAACTTAGGTAACTCTTCGAGACATTCATGGCATTTCAATTCATGTGAATGATTAATTCCACCACAGGTACAATACCAATAATCTCCGAATTCCCTGGCGATGTAGTTCGTTCTAAAGCCATTTCTTGAGCGATATATTTCCAGCATCTTCGGATCTTTGATTAAATCCGTAATCACCTCTTTCTCAGGAAGAGGTTCCCATTTTGCATCGCAGACATCTAAAACAGAATCATCTTCAAAAACAATTGTTTGAATTTTAAAATCCACATCACGTGTTTGATTGTTCTTTAACTCAAAAACTTTATCAGTACCGATGATACCGTCTCTTTTACTGTTTAAATCCAGATAGTTATATTCGCCGATATCCAGCAAATTTCCTTTCGCATCATATGTTTTTACACGCAGCGAAATCGATTTAATGATTTTATTTCCTACATTTTGTAGTTTCAAACGTAATAAACATCCATCGCTATAACTGTCTTTCAACAATTGTCCATCTAGAAGAAAGACAGGTGCATCATTGGAATAGATTGGTTGTAATTTACGTAACTCTTCATATCTTTTCATAATCATTCTCCTAGATTTTTGGTAGATCATCATATTTTTCTGCCTTTGAGAAAGAGTATGATGAATTATTTTGTCCTGCGGAAGCAATTTTTTCTAAGATCTTCCTCTTATTCAAATCCGGAAGCGCAATCGTATAAATAATGCCAAAAAGATCGAAGAAGAAAACAATCCAAAATACTCTTGCAGTCTTATCATATCCTTTTAATTTGGCAATATATTCCATCCGTTTTGCGATAAATGTTTTAAGTAAAACAGCTAGTATGATTATTAATATTCGAAATATGATAGATGCCATGATTTCACGAATACTCATAATAAAATCCCTTCTTTCCTTTAATATGGCGTGCAATAAGTGCCACTAGAGTTTTGAATGCATACACATGGTGATTGTCCCGGATCACACGCCCATATACTGCCATCAGATCCTGTCACAATAACTGATGCATCAAACACTGTACCCGCCGGCATTATTCCTAACGATGCCGCTGATGTGGATGGTCCGGCACGAAGATTCATTTCATACAATGTCACATAAGTACCTCCCGAAGCTCCGCCGCCTGCCGGTGGTGAAGTTCCTAAATACTGTCCGTTTCCATCTCGATAACAGACATATGTTCCATCGGTGAGTTTTGCCCAGATACTGCCATCCGGATTTGTGATTGTGCCTGCAACGGATACGGCAGTGCCTGCCGAATAAACAGTAATAACACCTGCATCATATCCCGGGCCGGTTCTTACATTCATGTTGCCCTGCAGATAATACGTACCTGCCATACTGGTATCAATATTTTGGCCGGAAGAAGCTGCCGGTTTTGTTTCTTCTTTTTTCGGCTCTTCTTTTTTCGGTTCCACATATGTATTTTTTGTTTCACCTGTTGCCAAAGAAACATATTCTACATAACCCTTATCATTTTTGATTTTTAGTTTTGCTTCGCTCATATCATTTGCGTTGAAATCTTTAATAATAATTTCTTTCGCCTCAGAAGTATCACCTTCTTCTGTATCTTTCTTAGAATTTTGAGCTACTACTTTCGATTTTTTTGGCTTGGTTTTTAATTGAATTTCATATTTCAAACTTGTGTCAAAGGAATAGTTGAATAATCCTTTCTTCTCTTTATCTTTGTCTTCTGCCAAGTTCTTAGAATAATCCTCATCTTTTTCAGACTTTACACGCACTTCTGTAATATTCAGTCCGGTATCGTTTGTAAAAGAAACATTTCTTTTGGACACTTCTTTCACCAAACGTAATTCTTTTTTCTTCGTTTTTTCGCTGTCTTTTTCGTCTTTTTCCTTTGTGACCATGATCATTACATACTCATTGTCAAAGAGAACTTCAATTTCAGTAGTCTTGTCATCCTTCTCTTTGAATGTGATCATGTCTTCAGAAAAAGAATAAGAGCCTTTTTCCTCATCGGATTTTTCACCCTTGGCGTTAGTCTTTGAACTAATATAGGTTCCATCTTCTTTGAATTCATAATGAACCGTATTATCTGAGTCTTTTCCGCTCCATTTTCCGATAATAGAATATTCATCATCCGCAGTTTCTGTAACTTCTTTCGTTGCGACCTGCTGGGCAGGCTGCCCGGATAAACATCCCGTCAGTGCTTCTATTATCAATCCCGAGCTCATAATAATGCTTATTATTTTCATGATTTCGTCCCCATATTTCCTGCCTTAACTTCTACAGGCCCTTTTAAGACGATTCGAATTGCCGGTCGTACACCTTTTGATTGATTCAACAGTATGTCTTCTGTTTTAACGTTTCCGTTATTTTGTACAAAAGCCGGTGTACGGAGCCAATAGTTATCGTTTTTGCCGTCTAAGCCCTTGGCAATTTTCTCCTTCTTCTTGCCAAAGTATTGATCTAACTCTTCATTGCTTAACAAGAAAACTTTTGCCTTAACTTCTTCTTTTGGTTCTGTATTAGAAGGGGTTTCAGCTCCTTCATTGGCTGCTTCCTTTTCGGTTTTCGGAGTCTCTAATACAGTATCGACGATGATTGCCTGCTCTTGTTCAGTGAAAATGTCATAATACCAAACATCATTTAAAGTTTGATAAAGTGTTGTCTGTTCAAAAGGAACATTTTCGCCTGAGCGGTTATACTGCATGTTTGTTAACACCTTTTTACTTACAAGCAGTGCTTCGTTATCTTTAACTTCCAAAACAACCCATTCAATTCCTTTTCCGTTATACTCACCAAAAGTAATATTAGTTTTGCCTTCGTCTAATATTTGAGAAATAAATGCCTTCTGCTGAATTTCAATCTTACGATCAATGCTGTCTTTATAGAATCCCTTCTGTGCAAATAATTCATACGCTTCTGCATACTGTTCATTTTCTGCTAAACTAATTGCGTTTTTGTAAGCACTATTCGTATTCAAATACTCTGCAAATAAAACACCACATAGCACAACACACGAACAAGCCGCCACTCCTGCCAGGCGAATTCCGATTTTTTTCCGTATATTTCGAATCCTCTGTATAGAGGCTTCTCCGCTTTCGACATATTGGGAAAAGTTATCCTCCCCCAGTTCAAGCATATTGTTGGTAAACTGGATATCTTTGATTTCATCGATTCCCTTTTCAATTCTTTTGATTCGCCATGATTTAATCTTTTTTTCTGCCTTCTCTGTAATAGCTTCCTTTTTAGCTTGAATTTTGTATTTACACTCCGCAAGTTTAGCTTCAGAATCTTTCCAATTGATGATGTCCTTGAATTCATCAATCGCTTTGACCATTTGTTCAAAATCATCGCTGATCATATGTTGATAGGCATTCTCATACTTCAGATCTTTAATTTTCAACAGCAGTCCCGGAATCGTGCTGTCGGCATCTTTCCATCCTTGTATGGATTGGAAACATTCAACAGCCTTTGTAACGGATTCAACGGTGTTTTCTTTTACGTAATCCTCTGCCTGTTGATAAATTCTGTTTTTGTTTGCCACATCTTCATTGGTGAGAATCTGTTTTTCAATACGGTCGACTCTGTCTACCAATTCAGCAGGACCAAACAAATGGATTTGAGGATAATTCCGGTCCGCTGTAACAGAACGCCCTGCCTTAATCAGTTCTTCATCTGATTTTGCCTTTCGTTCTACCATCATCTTTAAAAAATATACGTATCCATTTTCCGGTTCTTCATCAAGAACCTGTTCTACATACGTTCTTGCACTATCCCAGTTTTCCTGTTGAATAAACATTTCAATACGGGTAATTAAGGATTGTGCGGATGCATTATGATTCATGCTTAAACCTCCCTTTTTATTCGCTTTTATAGAATTTATATAACGTCCCTTGTTTTTTAGACGACATTTATAAAAATAAGTTCAAAAACGAGCCATGTTATAAAAAATGGCACTTTTTATCAATTTATGTTGTTAAAGTAATGTCGTGGGTCGCAAAATTATATTCCAAAGTCTGTGTGCTTACACTGGTTCCCTTCTGCGTATTTTGTATTGTAATGATCAAATTTTGTAACTGCGATAAATCTGAAAAGTCTCTGACCCGCTTCAACAATTCATGAAGCAATCCTTCCTGTTCGTCAACCGTTTTAACCCCCCGAATAAACTGTACTAACTCTTCCACCGATTGGATACGATCGCATTTTCCGGTATTGAGTTCTTGTTCTGTTAAATACGGCATTTTAAAATGAAACATTTCATCATGAGTACATAATTTATGAAAAAAAGGTTTTTCTAAATCCACTTCAATTGTAAGTAAATCACTGAATGATATATTGTCTTCAAACATGGCATATACCTCCCCCCTGTGATTTTAAGACGACTAAAACACCATTATGGTTTAAATAAATTTTCTATACTTACTCAAAACTGAAAAAAGTCCTTTGTGGAAATCCACAGAGGACTTAAATAACTTTGAATTTTTATCAAAATCCGGTATTGATAAAAATGATTCTAACCAACATTCTGCCAGGTAAAGATATACCAGCACAATATTACATTCTCTTCAAAAATACCTTCGTGTTATTAGCGGTAATACATAAATATGTTTAGTTACTGCCATTGAGATCTGATTACTTCTTTGTATAAGTAATTGTTGTTTCATACTCATAAGTGAAATATTGATCTTCATTAGGGCTGTTCACAAAATAGTGCAGCACCACAGAACCATTTTCGAATGTCAATGTAGCATTTCCGTCCGCAATCTGAGTAGGTACCGAAGTAATGGTTTGATTGATTTCCAGCGTGTCCGTTGAAGACTTGAGATTGCGACTTAGTACCGAATAATTGTAAAAATATTCATAGTCAAAGCTTCCGATCATTTGAAGAGTTCCGTCTTTATTAACTTCAAATCTAATTTTTCCCGGTTTTGTGCATTGACCTTCCCATCCTTCTGTAATTCCGGTACGTTTGTGAATCTGCGTTGTTATCATCTTTCCGTTTCCGTTATATGATCCACTATAAGTCGTAATAAAACCCTTGTATTGACCCAATGCATTTTGTCGTGTCTGTGCCGTAACCCCGTTAAACTCTGTTTCAGCCGGAAGAGAGTTATATATATCAATTGCCTCTATGAGTTTACCATTCGTTAAATACGACTCCGCAACCGCCATATTACAATAGTTCTTCTTTCCTGCCACTTCCGCAATATCATGAGTCTTATCAAAATATTCGATTGCTTTAGAATAATTCTCATCTTCTATTGCCAATAGCCCTTCTGCATAATTTAAATAATTCTCAGCGTCATCATGTTTACTGCCCGCAAATGCATCTCTGGCTGCTTGTGCCTTGTCTTCAAGTATTAATTGTTTTCCACATTCATATAACTTATCAGAAGAATCTTTTAAGCTGTTTGTTTTCAGATAAGCTTCCGCTGCAGAATCATAGTCTTCTTTTTTATAGTAAATTTCTGCCTGTGCATAGTAAGCTTTCGGTAATTGTTTTGCAGAGTCTTTAAAATCTTTAACCTTTTCAAATCCTTCGATAGCTTTCAGATAATCTTTATTTTTAAGGTCAAGACACGCTTGGGAGTAAGTTAGCTGGGTTGATGCATTCTCATATTCACCGGCAGCCTCAAACTCAGTTACTGCTTCTTCATAATGCTGTTTACTTAAATACTCTTCTCCCTTTTTCAGATGATTCGAAGGAATAATGATTGTAAACAACACATACAATAATCCTATCGCAACAACTGCTCCACCGACATAAATACCAATTTTTTTGAATTTCTTCTTCTTTTCATCATTAATCTTTTGAGCTGCTTCTTTACATTCTTCAGATAATTGAATACTGTCTTTATAATCACTAAGCTCTGCAAACTCGTTACTTAGATTTAGAAATTCCTTTGAAGTTGTGGCATTATCTTTCTTTTCAATCAAAGCAAGATAATTCTTTTCTTTAATCTTGTTTTGTACCTCAAGTAATAAATCTCCAATCCGGTTTTCATCATCGATTCCTAACAAGCTTGATTCTACTTCCTTTAATTGGTCTAAGGTTTCTGCCTGATCTAATTTGTCTTTAATGGCAATTATTTCAGAATCCAGCCCGATTTCGTTTGGAATGGCAGGTGCTTCATCCATATTTGCAGGTTCATCCGTATCCGATTCAGCTAATGCCCCAATTTCGCTATCTTCTGCTTCTTCATTATTTTCTGTTGAAGCAGCCTCTGTTACCTCTTCAACAACATCTGAATCATTTAATACAGGTGGATCTTCATCTTCTGTTAATACAGTTTCAGTTTCTTCTTCAACAGTGGCTCCCTCATCTAGCTCAGGTATCTTTTCATCCTGTGGTAAAGTTTTCGATTCAGTTTCAGTTTCTTTAGTACTTTCTTCCTCTATGCCTGTTGTTTCATATTCTTCATTATTATCCATGCTATTCATAATCTTTGCCCTTTTGTTCTATTCCCCAGGAGTAAAGGAATAACCATCAGCTACAAATAAATAGTCGTACTCAGCTAATCCTGTTTTCAAATCTTCATAATCCCAGGCTTCCGGTCCCAGATTCTCATTGAAGGCAATTTCAATACGGAACTCCATACCTTCATCAACTACTTTTTCCGGAACTTCTGCTGCAAGATATGCCATATTACCTGCTAATGGTGCTATTGATAGATTTCCTTTAGTTTGGTGCCACATCTTTGCTTTATATTCATATTTATTATCAAAGATGACTTTTGCCGCAACATTGTTCATGTCCATATCTTTTTCGCAGGTGCTTTCAAATACTATCGGAATTATTACATAGGTATTACCGGCTCCCGCTGTATTGTAAAGCCAGTTTTCAATTAAATCGCTCGCATAAGGTGCATCTATCCCAAATCTACAAAACTCTAATTCATTAAATGTCCCATCAACAAAATCCTTTTTTGTCTGTTCAACATGTCTATATGTAGTATCTTCACCTACAAGGGTTAAATTATCTTCTTCATCTTTTTCGATCTTGTACTCCTTGCCGGACATCTCTATAATGCCTTCTTCAATTCTGTCTAAACTGCCGCCTGATCGAGAACTGCTACCGGATGAATAAGATACTATGTAATATGTATCTTCACCTTCAACATAAAGTCTGTAAATATTGTCTTCCGCTTTCCAAATTCCCTGCAAATCGTCCTTAGTATAAGCTGAAGTTGCAGCCTGTTCAGCTCCGCCACCTCCGGCACCGCCTGAACTACATCCTGTCATTCCCAGTGCCATCATCAATGCAATTCCGGCACCTAATAATTTTTTGCTATACATAAATCATTCCTCCTCTAAGTTTAAATGTATATCTTTACTATTCAGACGATTCCCTTTCAAAACAGTTCACATTTTTTTACATTTTTTATCCAAAATAAAAAAATTCCCCACTTTCGTGGGGGTAAGAAAAGAGGTAAAGAGATTGTTTACACTGAAAGAATAACCTCTGTTGTGACAATATTTATGTCACAAACTTTTTTTTTGTTTTATTGAAGTTACTGTTCACGGGTAATGAAAATAGACATCACGAAAAGGCAAATCATTCGACTTGATTTGCCTTTTTAAAATGTTCAACCATTATATCGTAAATATTTTCCT
>CACYBS010000060.1 GCA_902772725.1 Erysipelothrix rhusiopathiae | reverse complement strand
CATTCAACGCATCTACCTGGGCGGCATGATTAGCCAGGTTATTCATACCTGAGCTGATCATCTGTTTAAATAACTGTACATCGATCGTTTCTACCATATAATTCTCCCTTTACTACTTTTCCGGACGAACGCCCTGAACATAGATATTTACGGAGCGACATTTTACTTCCAGAGATTTTTCTACAACATATTTAACGCGCTTCTGTGCTTCTTTGACAACTTCACTTAATTTAATACCCTGCAGGGCAATAATATATAAATCTAAGATGATTCCATCTTCGGATTGATTTACAACTACACCGCGGGAATAGTTATCTTTTTTTAATAACTCAGCCCATCCATCACGTACTGTCTTCTGAGAGGACATACCAATGACGCCATAACACTCTGTGATTGCGCCGCCTGCTAAGCTGGATATCGCTTCCAGCGAAATGGAAATACTTCCGAATTCTGTGGATTTATTAATCGACATAACAATTCCTCCTGATTTATTTACGATTATACATGAATTAGTGTTTCAAAACAATCTGAACGACTTCTCGTACTACTCTTTCTAATACGATTAAGCGCCTGCTTCTACAAAATTACCATATTCATCCCAGACATATAGATTTCCGTAATCATCCATATACTGCCCGGTGTTTGGGTTATACTGCATGCCCATATCCTCATCGTAGATCCATTCGCTTTCCGGTTGCGGTTCTTCTTCTACCGGCACTTCTTCCGGCTGGGCTTCCGGTTCAGCTTCTTCTTCCGGCTGTTCTTCCGGCTGCTCTTCCGGCTCTTGTTCGGCTTCTTGTGCAGCCTGCTCGGCAGCGGCTTGTTCGGCCTTGGCATCGGCAGCTGATACGATCTCGGAACAATCTACTTTCATAATGGTTGAGTTATTGGCATCAAGTAACAAACATACCGATTGACCGGATAACTGCGTTAACATTGCCTGATATTTGGCAATCATCACAACATCACCAAGACTGGTATAGATGGTATTTCCATCCTGCATGGTCATACGGATCATGTTGTCATCATAAGTCGATTGAAAAGGTACCATTTCGGCAATTTTTTCAATCACTTCTTTTGTCAGCTGTTCACTGTTTTTCTTAAAGACATCCGCAATGGCCTTCAATTGTTTCTTATTAAAGCCATTAAGAAGCGGATAGTGGATAATGCTCTTTAAATACTGTTCTTCAACAGGAATCTTCTCGTTATCGATCGTGAGAAGATAGTTTTGGTTTTCTTCAACGAAATATCCAATGACCGTTTTCTCAGTGATTTTTAATGTGATCTTGCCGCCGACTTTGGATACCTCAGCACTTTCAATCAACGGTTCTTTTTCCAGCCTGTTTGTGATTGAAAAGCTCGGTGTCAAAAACATGCGTGTATCCATATCCAAACCGGCAATAGAATAGATTTCCTGGTCGGTATAATAATAATTTCCCGTACATGCTAATACCTTTACTTTGGAATCGGGGGAAAGATAATAAACAAGTAAGCTTCCTAAAAACAATCCGATAAAGGCATAGATATAGCACATTCGCAGATTGAAGTAATCACGCCGCTTTGTTCTTTTCTTGGGAGCAGAAGGCTGACTGGCCGCCTGTTTACGCATTCGAGACAGGCGCTTACGTAATTGTAGCCCCTTTCTTCTCGATGACCTCATGGACTACCACACCAATCTTTCCACTTCTGTAATCAATTCGATGTTGTAATGTTTCTTAGCTAATTCCTGGATTAATTCAATCAATTCTATAACATCTTTCTCTTTGGCATTCCCTGTTTCATTGATAATAAAATTACAGTGTTTTTCCGAAATCTTAGCGCCGCCGATCTGTTTGCCTCTAAGGCCTAATTCCTCAATCAAACGCCAAGCAGGAACGATATCCGGGTTACGGAACACGCTGCCGGCACACGGCATATCGAGAGGCTGGGCTGACATACGACGCTGGCGTCTGGAATCCATTAAAGAACGGATTTCCATCTGGTCGCCTTTTTGAAGACGGAAACATCCGGCAAGAATGATCCAATCCCGATGGGATTGAAAAATCGAATGACGGTAATCATAATCGAGTTCTGATTTTTCAAACCATTCAATCTTACCATCGATTAAAACATATACCGACTCTAAGATATTCGAAAGATTGGACTTATAGGCCCCGGCATTCATAAAAAGGCCGCCACCAATAGAACCGGGAATACCAGAGGCAAATTCTAATCCCGAAAAGGACCGTTTCATTGCCTCAACTGACAGATTTATAATCGAACAGCCTGCCTGCGCAATCAGACGGCCGTCTTCTTCAAAATAAAAACGATTTAACGTTTTATCCAGATTGATAATGGCACCATCAAAATCTTCGTCCGAACATAAGATATTGGAACCTCTTCCCAAAACATGGTAAGGAACTTCATTCTCTTTTAAGATTTCCAGAATGCGGACAAGCGCCACTTCGTTTTCCGGATAGATATAATACGCAACATTCCCCCCAATATGGTATGTTGTGTGTTTTTTCATGGATTCGTTTGTTAAGACGGTCCCGTAAACCGCCAATTGTTCTTCCAAACGCATACTATTTCCCCCCGTTAACAAGACCTTCACAAAGCTCAATAATGTCATATGCAGCATCTGGTTTACCCAGCTTTTTTGCGTTATTGGAGACAATCTCCATCCGT
>CACYBS010000059.1 GCA_902772725.1 Erysipelothrix rhusiopathiae | reverse complement strand
TTACTTCTTTTTCATCGATACCATAAACCATAACACTCTGTTCGTTATCAGCTAAAACTTGAGCTAAGGCAGTTCCCCAGCTTCCGCTTCCTACAACAACTGTTTTCATAGTTACCTCCTAGGATCGCTTTCTTGCGATGATATGGATTGGAGTTCCCGTAAAGTCAAAGGCTTCACGGATCTTATTTTCAATATACCGCTTATAACTGAAATGGAACAGTTCCGGGTCATTGACAAAGAGCACAAAAGTCGGTGGCTCTACACTGACCTGGGATGCATAATAAATACGCATCTGCTTTCCGTTATGCGGTTTTGCCGGATTCATCATCTGTGCATCCAGCACAACATCATTTAATACATTGGTCGGAACCCGCATCGTACATGCATCATGAACCTCATCAATCAACGGAATCAATTGAGAGACACGGCTTCCTGTTAAGGCCGAGGTAAAGGCAATCGGCGCGTAATCCAAATATACAAATTGAGCACGGATTTCCTTGATGATCTTATTCATCGTCGTTTCATCCTTGTCTACTGTATCCCATTTATTGTATACGATAATTACACCCTTGCCGGCATCATGTGCAAGACCGGCTACATGCTTATCCTGCTCGCGAATACCTGCTTCACCATCGATCAAAAAGAGCACTACATTGGAGCGGTCAATGGCTCCTAAAGCTCGTAAAATTGAATATTTTTCAATATCTTCGTAGATCTTTCCCCGCTTACGGATACCGGCGGTATCGATAATCATATATTCGGTACCGTTATAAGTAAACGGCGTATCAATCGCATCACGGGTAGTTCCTTCAACATCGGATACAATAACTCTCTGATCATTTAATATCGCATTGACAAGAGAGCTTTTCCCTACATTCGGACGGCCGATGACACAAAAAGAAGTTATGCCTTCATATGGTTTAATTCCCTTTTCCGGCATTTGTTCAATAATGGCATCCATCAGATCACCAAAGCCTATACCATGGGAACCCGATACCATAAATAATTCATCAAAGCCAAGTCCGTAAAATTCATAAGCAGACATTTGATCCTGCTCATTATCAACTTTATTAACTGCCAAGAGTACCGGTTTTCCGGAACGCAGCAGTTTTTTGGCAATCACCGTATCATCGGTGGTTACCCCTTCTTTAGCGGAAGTTAAAAAGATAATCACATCCGCCTCTTCAATCGCAATATCTACCTGCATATTGATTTCACCGGCAAATTCCTGATCTTCAATCTGAATTCCACCGGTATCTATCAATCGGAAAGTCTGGGTAAGCCACTCCACTTCTCCGTAGATACGGTCTCTGGTAACGCCCGGAGTATCATCTACTATGCTTTTTCTCTGTCCGATTAATCGGTTAAAGATAGTAGATTTTCCGACATTGGGGCGTCCCACAATGGCAGCTGTTCCACGAATCATAAAGCGAACCTCCTATTCTATTTTAAATCTTACTTTTAATAACGTTATCTACAGCTTCGATAACCTGGTCGATGCTTAAGTCAGAGGTATCGATATAAGCTGCATCTTCTGTTCTTACTAACGGTGAGATTTCACGATGCATATCCTGATAATCTCTCTGTTCGATATCTTTTAAAATATCTTCATACTTTACATCTACATTTTTGGAAAGATATTCTTTGTAACGTCTTTCGGCACGGGCGGAAGCTGAGGCATCCATGTAGATTTTTACTTCTGCATCCGGCAAAACAACAGAACAGATATCCCGTCCATCAACGATATACCCTTTATCGGCAGTAATCTGCTGCTGAAGGGCAACTAATTTTTCCCGAACCAATGGATAAGAAGAAGTCTTTGATGCATACATGGAAATTTCATTATCACGAATTTCCTTGGATACATTGACATCATTTAAATAAACTTCTTTTCCTTCAAAGCGGATATGAATCTCATTCAGTTTTTCTTTTAAAGCTTTATCATCATCCAGATTTACCGGATTGTTTTTTAAATAATACGCAACACAGCGGTACATAGCTCCGGTATCCAAATGGACCATGCCGTACTTTTCTGCGACAGCCTTTGCTATAGTACTTTTGCCTACACCGCTGGGTCCGTCAATCGCAACATTAAATTTTTTCATACTTATCCTAACATCGATTTAAACAGATAAATCACAAAACCAATCGCAGCAATCAACAGTAAGATCATAACTACCAGTAAAGTATTGACAATGACACTGCCCTTTGAACGAGGCTGATGTTCAACAGTTTCTACATCCGATGCCACCATGCGGATCTTGGCAGATGGCATATCACTGGTATCGATCGGTTTTTCCGAACGGATCTTTGTCTTCTTGCGTTTTGTCTTGCGCGGATGGCTGTAATCGATTTCCTCTTCTTCTTCATCCATGAATTTAACTTCATCAGAATAGCTGATAAAGGAGCCGGCAGATGGAGAAGTAACCGTTAACTTATCGGTATCGGCATGCTCATCTGCTTTGATTTCCGGCATAAATTTCTCATGAATAATCGATGCGGTATCAATTTCTTCCATTTCCGCAGTATCCTCATTAAATACCGGTGCAACATGGGATTCAATCTTCGGTGTTTCGAGGGTATCTTCATCTGCTTCCGGTTCTTTTTCCGGCACAGGCTGCACTTCTGGTTCTTCTTTTTCTTCCAGAGTGATTGGATTCATTCTGGTTAAACGCTGATTTGGCAGGTAAGCAGGAATTCCCTCTTCACTTTGTGAAACCGGAATCTGCATCGTAGAACCGGCCAGCTCGGTCTCTTCTTCCATCGGCATAATATGCTGGTTACGCTTCTGGAAATTGCCATCTTCAAACTGCTTTAAAATATTGATCTGTGTATCTGTTGAATAACGGGTACCTTTTTCAATATTGTATTGTTTCACCTCATCAAGAACGCCATCCATCAATGGGTTTCTGCCCGTGTTGGAAAGCGTATTTGGTTTTACACGAACCTCTTCATGAGGATGAAGTGGTTTATTGGCATGAGATGGTTTACCCGGCTCAGTTACCGTCTGTTTTTCAGAAACCGGTTCACTTGGAATCGGAGTGATACTGGTTTCTTCATCTATCTTATCTCTTAAGTCTTGATACTTTAATGTTCTGGATAATTTGGCCATTTTGAACCTCCTAAAAATAACTATCTATTATTATACAAAAATATGGAAAGAAATTCCATACGGTTTATTGATTGTTAATCCATAGCCCAAACAGTTTCCAAAAAACGGATGCTTCCTAGGGATATATGTGAATAATGTTCAATCCATTTTGACCAATATATAATATCCTCTATTGTAAATGGATAGGTATCAATAAAGCGTTGTTTATCTTTTTCCATAACATGAAATAATGAATATATGCGAATCAATTCATCACGTGACATTTTCTTATCCGTTCCAAGCATATGCTCCTTACATAAAAAGCCACCCTGCTTCATAGAAAGTGAGGCTAGCTTGTCTTTTCTTCGGCAGAAAACACAGCCATCGGTATACGGCTGAATTCCTTCATGGATAAGGATTTCCTTTAGTAGAAGAACAGACCATGTATAAGCCTTTGAATCTTTCTTTTCAAGCGATGATAAGACCATTTCAAAGTAATTGAAAATCTCCGGGGAAGATCCAAAGCGAAGCATACAGTCCCGAAGCACCATACATAAAGCCTGGGCGGATAAGTCGCTTTGCAGGCAGTGATAGAAATGCTTCACTCTTCCGTTGATCAAAAGCGGTAAAGAACCTCTATCCTCAATCATCCACTCTACGCTTGAAAACGGCTGGCAGATCATCCGATTTTTACTCTGTGCTTTGCGGATTCCCTTTGCCCTTACCGTGATCACTTTTTGAGGTGTGACAAGATCAATTAAACCATCGGCATCCTTATAATCTTCATTACGAATAACGATTCCTTCAATACTATTCATCGTTTAGTTCATCCAATCCGAATTCCTTGATTTTCTGATCCTTATTGCGCCAGTTACGCTCGGTACGGACATATAACTCCAAATCCACCGCATGACCTAATTTCTGTTTCAATTCCTTCTGCGCCTCTAAGCGAATCTTTTTGATCATAGATCCCTGATTGCCGATTAAGATTCCCTTTTGAGAATCCCTGTCCACAATGATGGTCATTTGAATATGCTCAGGAATTTGATCGGTATTACGCGCATCCAGAACCACCGCTACACTGTGAGGAATTTCCTCTCTGGTGTGGAACAATATCTTTTCACGAACAATCTCTGTCATCTGGAAGTTGAGATCGTGGTCACTTTTCATCATGGATGGAAATAATGCCGGACCTTCCGGAAGATAATTATAGAAAACCTTCAAAAGCTCATCGATATTGTCTTTTTCCAAAGCACTAATCGGAATGATTTCATTAAAGGAATAGCGGTTGGACCAATCCATCAAAACCTTCATCATCTTCTTTTTATCGAGTTTATCAATCTTATTGACCAGCAGTAAAACCGGTTTATGAAGCTCTTTCAGGCGGTTTAAGATGAATTCATCCCCCTTGCCAAAGCTTTGTGTGCCATCAATGATCCAGCCGATAATATCGCTGTCTTCCATCGCAATATACGCGTTTTTATTTAATACACGGCCTAACTGCTGCTGCGGCTTGTGGATACCCGGTGTATCCATAAATACATATTGGGCATCGTCTGTCGTTAATATACCCGCAATATTATTGCGGGTTGTATTTGGCTTATCCGACATAATCGCAACTTTTTCTTCAATTAAGGCATTTAACAATGTACTTTTTCCTGCATTCGGTCTTCCGATGATCGCAATAAATCCTGATTTATATTCCATACTTCCTCCTACAATATCTTCGGTACAAAAATAAGTAATCCGATAACAGCTGCACCTATGCTTGCCATAAGTACGGCAGCTGAAGCCAGGTCTTTGATTTCCTTGGCTTTGGGATTTCGTTCGAGAGATATATAATTTACAGTTTTTTCAATGCATGAATTGACAATTTCCAAACTGATCACAAAGGCAATACATGCACTGACCATAATCCATTCAAATCGTGTCAAGCGAAAAAGAAAACCGCAAACAATCACAATCAAGCCAAAAATCATCTGTAAAAGAATACTTTTATCCCGAAAGCATGTATGCAGTCCTTCAAAGGCATATCGAAATCTATCTTTTAACCAATTCATCTAAAATCACATCCTGTAGATGAAACATCACTTCTTCATCTTCTTTGGTCATATGGTCATATCCCATTAAATGTAATAATCCATGACAGAATAAGAAACAGGCCTCCCGTCGGATAGAATGACCATATTCCTTGGCCTGTGAGCGTATTGCCCTCACATTAATAAAGATATCACCTAACTCATTTTTATCTTCTTCGGTAAACAAATTGGAATCATCATCCTGGAGTGCAAAGCTGATGACATCGGTCTCTCTGTCAATCTGGCGGTAATCACGATTGATCTCATGAATACGGTCCGGTTCTACAAAAATAACCGACAGAGAATAATCGTTCTTACGGTCTAATACTTCACATGTTTTGGATAAAATCCACATGTAATCTTTTTTATAACGATAAACATTTTTATCTTCAGATTCATTCACTAAAATAATTTCCATGAATAGATTATACATAAAAGTCAACAAAAAGACCATGCACTGCATGGTCTTAATTGTTATTTTTTTGTAGATTCCCTTGGAATTTCCGAATATCCCATTTGAATTCGATAGTTTTCAATCGGTTTATCCGCTTCCAGCATTTTGGTCAGAAGCCGCATCGCAATCGCACCCATATCATATTCCGGAATATTGTAGGTGGAAATTGTAGGTCTGGTCATTGTCAAATATTTATTATTCAGAATACATACAAGCTCTGTATCCTCCGGTATGGAATAACCGGCTTCCCTGCCTGCATTGATTAATGCGATAGCCTGGGAATCGCGAAGTGTAATCACAAACTTGCTTGGCTTATGATTCTTAAAGTACTCTGTTAAGAAATCGTAAGAAGATTTGTAGGTATCATCATAAGAAATATAGTTGTCAAATACTAAACCCTTCTCCTTATAAGCCTTATCTACACCGTTCTTTAAGCATTGCATGAAAGATTGGTTCAGTTTATCTTCTACCAGAGA
>CACYBS010000058.1 GCA_902772725.1 Erysipelothrix rhusiopathiae | reverse complement strand
TGTGCGTGATGCAGTCAACAATGCAATGAGGGCTGTCTATGATGCGGTCATGGACAAGGTCAACAGCTCGTGGTCATGGGGACGAGACCTCATGCAGAACCTTATCAACGGTCTGAACTATATGCTCGGCAATCTCATTAACACTGTTGCGGATGTGGCACGAGCGATCAGCGATTATCTGCATTTCTCCGTTCCTGATAAGGGACCTCTGACGGAATTTGAAAGCTGGATGCCGGACTTCATGAAGGGGCTTGCACAGGGTATCAACAAGAGCAAAAAATATGTCGAGAAGGCAATTTCCGGTGTTGCGGATGCAATGACTATTGCGATGAATTCCGATTTCAATGTGGATATGTCCGGTGTGGCTGGTGCAATGGTAGGCGCAGGCAGTACGACCGTTGTCAACAACTACAACAACGACAACAGCCGCACAGTGAATCAGACCAATAATAGTCCGAAGTCACTGTCACGGCTGGAAATCTATCGTCAGACGCGGAATGCGCTGAATGTGTGAGAAAAGGGCAGGTTCTGACCCTGCCCACTCTCTTTTCTTGCATAGTAAGAATATCCGATTGATCATTCCTGTTCATCAGAAATAATGTCTTGCAATGGTGATGTATCTTCAATAGGAATTAATTCAGCTGTAAACTCGCAACTGTATGTTGATTCTTCTTTATGAAAATTCTGTACTTGAATTTTAGAGAAATTATTGTGCATCCGGCAAATAAGCGTTTTCTGCTCAACAGATCTTATCTCTGTATCCGTTGGAATCGCTAATTGAATTGAAAAGTTTCCGAAAGTTAATACAAACATAAAGTTAGGATACTTACTGTCTGCAGATTTTTTTCTTTTATAAATGGAACTTGATATTGACAAGGGGAGTATTCCTGGTACAAATTCTAAAAAGCACTCATGTGTGGTTGCAACCAAAATTTTATTCTTAGTTTCATCATCAACAGTCGCATCTGTAATCGCTTTTAGATAAGATAGACCCAACGAGAAATTACAGAGTTGATTAGAAGGCATGATTCCATAGGCCATTTTTAATAACGCCATATATGCATATTCAGGGTTATACGATTGTCTGGTTAATGTCAAGATAAATCCTGTTGATGTTCGTTTGAGTATTGGATTATCACTTGTTGTTTTGATTAACGCTGAAATATCACTATCATATGCAGGTAAAACGGGACTGTTTTTCTTAATTTCAATTTCATCTGTTCCCTGCTTGTAATGCAGCTTTGTCTTTTTTCCATAAATCTGTGAAATTATCTTAAATGGAAAAACATATTTTCCGAAATTGTTTTCAAATGTTTCTCCAAACATGGTGTTACATCTGCGACATTCACGTAATGAAAATAAACGTTTATTTCCTATACTTTCAGATATTGCATGAGAGGACTTGTCAAATTTCGTAGATGAAGAATCTCGTAAACAGAATAGACATGTTCCAAAATCACATGGAATGTATTCCTTCTTTTCTTTATTTGCAAGGTCATCATACATAATCAGTAATTCATATATATTATCAAAATTCATAGCAACACTCTCCGTTCAAATAAAGCTCATCTGATACATAAAGATACGTATATATTATACACCAATCCTACAAAAAAAGCAAGGAGGCGATACTATGTTTTTCAACCTTATATTAGAAAACTCCATCGGAGACAAAATTGACATGACTGCTACAGCAAATCAATATATGACCTCTCAGATCGAAGGCTTGTCGCCTCCTCCCGGCACGATCAGCACCTCCTCCTACGCTGGCATGGACGGCAGCTACCTCAACAACGCCTTCATCGAGAAGCGGAATGTGGTCATTCACTTTGAAATGCGTGGTGTGGGCGTAGAAGCCCGAAGACATCAGCTTTATAAGGTGGTGAAGCCCTCACGTTATATCAAGGTCTACTACAAGACGGCAGGCATTGATGTGTTCACGGAGGGCTATGTCGAGACCTGCGAGGTGAACAATTTTGAAATGCTGACTACGGGGCAGATCTCCATTCTCTGCCCCGATATTTATTGGTATTCGACCGAATCGGTAATGGCGTACTATTCGCAGATCACGGGCGCTTTCACGTTCCCGTTTCCGACTGAAAGCAATCCGGAGCCGT
>CACYBS010000057.1 GCA_902772725.1 Erysipelothrix rhusiopathiae | reverse complement strand
TGGAGGGGATGTTGAACTGTTAGGTGTCGATGAAGATGCCAATGTTTATGTTTCTTTCCGTGGAGCATGTGCCGGATGTATGATGGCGATAGAAGATTTTTCCAGCGGTATTAAATTATTATTAATGGATGAAGTACCAGACATCCATGATGTAGTACTTGTAGGCTAACCGGAAATAATTCCGGTTTTTTATTTGCAGAAAAAAGAGATGCAGATGCATCTCTTAAACCATTTGTGGAAGGAAATATTTGATCATGACTTCCCACCAAGGCCAGTCATGGTTAACATCGTATCCCCAGAAATCAATCCAAGCATGAATTCCTTTCGCATTTAAAATGTCTCTTAATTTAAACAAGCTGTCTTTTGTCTCATTTTCCCAAGCTCCCTGACCACAGGTTAAAATAATCTGAGACTGGTTATATAACTGAACGAAGTAATGATTTGGATCCATTCCGGATAAATAGGCACATGGATCATTTTTATAGCTGTTTTCATCAAACTGGCCATAGAAATAGCTTTCCATATCATAGACACCGGAAATACCTAATACCTTATCAAAACGTTCCGGGAAACGGAAGAAGAAGTTTGCCGCGTGCGTTCCTCCCATAGAAGCTCCCATCGTCATACATTTTGAGTCTTCCGGAAGTCCTGCTTTATATAACGCACTTGGAATTAATTCTTCCATTACATAATTTACCCAGCATTCCTGCAGCCACATTCTATGACCGGTATCACCATAAGCTGACCATGTTTCCTTATCAATGGAATCAACTGTCACAAATTGAATTCTTCCCTGGTCAATTAAATCTTCAACCAATTCAAACATATGTCTATCTTCCCATTCAAAGAATCGTCCATCCTGACACGGGAACACAACACACATTTTTCCTGCATGTCCATACATTTTGAATTCCATAAAGCGATCCAAGTGATGTGAATACTCTCTAAAGTATCGTATTTGCATTGAATAATCCTCCCTTTCCGGCTCATTATACCATAATCAATTGTATTTTTTTTTACTCTGCTTTATAATTACACTGTTTTTTGTGAAAGAAGAAAGAAGAAGAAAAATGGCAGAAAAAGAAAAAATACTGAATATTGCGGTCATCGCCCATGTCGATGCCGGAAAAAGTACTCTGGTCGATGCGTTTCTCAGACAGAGTGATGTTTTCAGAGACAACGAAGAAGTTGTAGACTGCATCATGGATTCCAATGATCTGGAACGCGAAAGAGGAATTACCATTTATTCCAAGAACTGCTCCGTCATCCACAAGGGTGTAAAAATCAATATTGTAGATACACCGGGTCATGCAGACTTCTCCAGCGAAGTAGAACGAATCATCCGCACGGTTGATACGGTAATCCTTCTGGTCGATGCCAGTGAAGGTCCTATGCCGCAAACACGATTTGTTTTAAGCAAGGCTCTGGAAATCGGTTTAAAGCCAATTCTTTTGATCAATAAAATTGATAAAAAAGATCAGCGTGCCGATGAGGTTGTCGATGAGGTATATGATTTATTCTTAGATCTTAACGCCAATGATGAACAGCTCGACTTCCCGATATTATACGGTGTTGCCCGTGAAGGATATGTTCAATACGATCTCGATACGCCAAGCGACAATATCGAACCGTTATTTGATACGATCTTAAAACATTGCGATGTGTATCCGGATTTAGATGATGAACCGGTAAAGATGCAGGTATCTGCACTTGCCTATGATGAATATATCGGACGTTTAGGTATCGGACGCATCTATTCAGGCGTTCTTAAACACGGTGGGCAGTATATCCGCTGCAACGAAAACGGTTTTGAAAAGAAGGAACAGATTTCCAACTTATTTGTGTACAAGGGATTATCCCGTACCAACGTTGATGAAGCGCACAGCGGTGATATCGTAGTACTTGCCGGTATGCCGGACATCTCCATCGGAGATACGATTTGTGATATTGACCATGCCGAACCGATGGAAGCCATCCCGATTGAAGAACCTACGCTTTCCATGAACTTCCATGTCAACGCCTCTCCGTTTGCGGGAAGAAGCGGTAAATATGTGACAAGCCGTAATTTAAAGGAAAGATTAGAGCGTGAGCTGGAAGTCAATGTCGGATTAAAGGTAGAACCGACGGACAGTGCCGACTGCTTCAAAGTCAGCGGACGCGGTGAACTGCATATTTCTATCCTGATTGAAAATATGCGTCGTGAAGGATATGAGCTGGCAGTTTCCAAGCCGGAAGTCATTCTCCATGTGGATGAAAACGGTCATAAGGTAGAACCGATTGAAGAAGTGATCTGCTTAGCACCGAGTGAATATTCCGGAACCATCATCAATAAATTAAATCTGCGTAAAGGTACCATGCAGAATATGGAAGAAGAAAATGATTATGTAAAGATCATTTATTCCGTTCCTACAAGAGGCCTTTTAGGATTTAGAACAGAATTTATCAATGATACCCATGGTGAGGGAACCCTGGTTCGCCGTATTTCCGGATACGCTCCATATAAAGGTGAAATTGTTCAGCGTATGCAGGGAGCTATGATTTCTACGGAAACCGGAACTGCGATGACATATGCTCTTTGGAATCTGCAGGAGCGCGGACAGTTATTCATCTCTCCACAGACAGAGGTATATGAAGGCATGATCATCGGCGAAAGCTCAAAGAACATTGATTTGGATGTCAATCCATTGAAGAACAAAAAGCTTACCGCCATCCGTTCTACCGGCCGTGATGAGGCAATGCTCTTAACACCGCCAAGAATATTCTCATTAGAGGAAGCTCTGGAATGGATCAACGATGATGAACTTGTGGAAGTTACACCGGATGCCATCCGTATCCGTAAAAAAGGATTAACAGCCCAGGACCGCCGTGCTCTGTATCGTGAAAAGATGGCCCAATCCAATACATAAAAAAGAACGGTTGATATCCAATTCGGATCTCAACCGTTTTTTAATTATTCTAAATTTTGTAAATACTCTTTTACTCGTCCTAAAATACGGATTAAACTTTCTGAATCCTCCGGTCCCAGATAATCCATCATTGCACGGTATTTTTCCTGCTGCTCTTCATTTTTCTTGTTGAGCTTTTCTTTAATTTCATCCGTCACCTTTACATAAACCGTCCGGCGGTCCGTTTTAGAGTGTTGTCTTTCCACCCAGCCCTTATTTTCATAAATGGTGATGATTTGAGAGGCAGCTGCCGGTGTAACCTTAAAATGCTTGGCAATCTGAGACATCGTTACGCCTTCTTCATCATTGGACAAAATATATGATAAATACACTAAATCTCTTCTACGAAATTCGTCATGCACTTCTTTCAGTTCTTGGTTAAGATCCATGACCAGACTCATTTGGCTGTTGATCATTTCTAAGATATCTTCTTTCATCTTATTCTCCTTCGTTTGTTTCAAACGTCTTGAAATAAGAATAACGACCTTTTCATAATTCGTCAACAAATTTTTTTAGAATGATACTTTTATCCTAAATATAGCCAAAATTAATCCCTTATTTCAGCTTTTCGATAATTTCTTCCAGCTGTTTTTTTGTTAATTCGAGCTGATTTTGGAAATCGGCCAGTTTGGTCTTTTCCTGATTGACTTTAGCTTCCGGTGCTTTCTTTAAGAAATTTGGATTCGATAACATGCCGGATGCACGTTTAATTTCCTTTTCTAAACGGGCAATCTGAGCAGTCAGCTTTTCCTTTTCTTCATTTAAATCTACCAGAGCATCCATTGCCACGTTCAGAACAACCTTTTCTACAGTTCTGGATAATACATCCGCTGTCTGTAATACACCGACTTTGGCATGACACATCTTATCTAGAACCGCTTTGTTGTCATTGGAAAGATCCAGAGCTTTACCGTTTTCATCCAAAAGCGCAATTGTGAGCGGCTCACTCGGTTTTAAGCCGTATTCCGTTTTAATCTCACGAACCGTTTTGATTGCGGAAATTGTTAAGGCAATTTCATCTTTTTGAGCTTCGGTAAATTCAAATTCAACCTTTTTAGGCCATGTTTCAACATTTAAGCTTTCCTTATCATGCGGTAAGGATAAATAGATTTCCTCGGTCACAAACGGCATAAACGGTGAAAGTAACTTCAAAATGGCTTCCAAAACAGTATAGAGAACTGCCTTTGTAGAAGCTACTACAGAAGGATCTTCGCTGTATAAAGCTGCCTTAGATAACTCGATATACCAGGAGCAGAAATCATCCCATACAAAGGAATAAAGCTCATTTCCTACCATAGAGAACTCATAGCGTTCCATATTGGTTGTTACATGATCAATCACATCATTCATTCTGGATAAAATCCACTTATCAGCACTGTTGATCTTTGTAAGATCGAGTACCGGTCTTTCATCGCCGATCTGCATTTGAACATAGCGGGCTGCATTCCAAATCTTGTTGATAAAGTTCCATGCGGCATCAACCTTTGTATCATCATAACGGAGGTCAAGACCCGGTGTAGAGTTAGTCGTTAAGAAGAAACGTAAGGCATCTGCTCCCTTTTCTTCGATAACATCCATCGGATCAATACCGTTACCCAGAGATTTTGACATCTTTCTACCCTGAGAGTCACGAACTAAACCATGGATCAATACATCCTTAAACGGACGGTTTTTCATGCAGTAACGCGTCTGGAAAGCCATACGTGCAACCCAGAAGAAGATGATATCATATCCCGTTACAAGAACATCATTCGGAAAATATCTTTCTAAGTCTGCAGTTTTTTCAGGCCATCCAAGAGTCGAGAAAGGCCATAAAGCGCTGGAGAACCAGGTATCCAATACATCTTCATCCTGAATCCAGTTTTCCGGATCTTTCGGGTCTTCCATACCGATATACATTTCACCGGTTTCCTTGTTGGTCCATGCAGGAATTCTGTGTCCCCACCAAAGCTGACGGGAAATACACCAGTCTTCAATATTCTCTAACCATTGGCTGAATGTCTTTTCAAAACGTGAAGGTACAAAATGAATCTTCTGATCTTCAATTTCCTGATTTCTCAATACTTCATCGGCTAACGGTTTCATCTTTACAAACCACTGTTTACTTAAATACGGTTCTACGATTACACCGGTTCTTTCAGAGTGACCTACCTGATGAAGGTGCTCTTCAATATGATCTACAACACCTGCTTTTTCGAAGTCCGCAACCAGTGCTTCACGACATTCGAAACGGTCCATGCCGGCATATTTGTGAGCTAATTCATTCATCGTGCCATCCGGATTCATACAGATTGGCATCGGCAGGTTGTATTTTTTTGCGAGCGCAAAGTCGTTCGGGTCATGCGCCGGCGTACATTTCATAACGGCTGTTCCAAAATCCATATCGATATAATCATCGGCCATGATTGGAAGAGCTTCCCCGTTTGCCGGGTTAATCGCATGCATACCGATAATATCCTGATAACGGGCATCATCCGGATGAACAAAGATGGCCTGGTCGGCAAACATCGTTTCCGGACGGGTTGTTGCGATCACAAGTTCCTTACCTGTCTCTACTACTTTGTATTTGAAATAATACATATGACCCATGATTTCTTTATGCTCTACCTCGATGTTGGATAAAGCTGTTTTTGCCTCCGGGTCCCAGTTGATAATTCTTTCGCCCTGATAAATCAGACCATCGTTATATAAGTCGACAAAGACACGGCGAACCGCCTTCGACAAACCTTCGTCTAAAGTAAAACGTTCACGGGTATAATCCAGAGATAAGCCCAATTTTGCCCATTGTGAGCGGATTGTAGTAGCGTATTCTTCTTTCCACTCCCATGCACGTTCTAAGAATTTTTCACGTCCGATATCATAACGTGAGATTCCTTCATCTTTTAAGCGGGCATCAACCTTTGCCTGCGTTGCGATACCGGCATGATCCATACCGGAAAGCCATAATACATCGTATCCCTGCATTCTCTTATAGCGGCAGATAATATCCTGTAATGTCGTATCCCAGGCATGTCCTAAATGCAGTTTACCTGTTACATTTGGTGGAGGAATAACGATACAATATGGATGTTTAGAAACATCTCCTGCTGTAAAATAGCTGTGATCCAGCCACTCTTGATAACGATCTTTTTCCACCGACAGATGATCGTATTTCCCTGCCATTTTCGTGTTTTCCATCACTTTTCCTCCTTC
>CACYBS010000056.1 GCA_902772725.1 Erysipelothrix rhusiopathiae | reverse complement strand
GTTCTTGTTAAACCAATAATTGAGCGTAATCGTTACCGCAACGGTACCGATCATACCCGAGGCAAAACCGCGAAGGGCATTTAGAACCCACATAAACCAAACGGCAGGACTTAATGACAATAAGAAAGTGGAAGCTACCTGAATTATCGTTCCGGCAACAGCTGTCTTCTTGAAGCCGAATTTCATCATGACCTTTGCAGCTAACATGCCGGCAAAGGCATGAACTAAATTATAAACCGTCAAGCCTGCTGCCACCGAGCCTCTTCCTACATTGAATTCTTCCGCAATCGAATTGAAGAATAGCCCGGATACATTCACACCGAGTCCTAAACAGGATCCGATTAAGCCACATCCTGCGATCACAACAAGCCAATACATCGTATTTGATTCTTTTTTCATACATCTCACCCGTCTTTTCGACCAGATGGTAACACATATTCAAGAATCCTTAACTTTTTTCCAAAATCAGGAAATCACTCCTGTTTTTTTGCCAGAGAAAGTGCTGCCAGATAGCTGAGAATGCTTAAGACGAGCGCTATTGCGAACTCAACACACGCAAGCAGGTTGTGATTCATCATCTGCCCCAGAATAACAGCTCCGAAAATAAAAATCATTCCCAATAACATATTCGGCATTAAATATACGAAGACTGCCGTTCCCTGTTTAATCACTTCTACCTCATTTTCCCAATCGAGCCGCATAAACTTAATACCGATTACACAGCCCCATGCGGTTGATAAAGCACAGAGAACCACACCCAACAATACATATAATACCGATTCAACAAACGGTATTCCGGCACTGAAGCAGAAACATAATGTCGTAAATACACTGCATGGTACCGTTAAATACATATTAAATAACATTTTTCCTTTATAGAGATCGGTTTTCCTGATAGGAAGACTTTGTACGATCCAATACTGCTTACCTTCAAGGGAAGGTGAACAAACTGTTGTAGGCATCATTCCGATCAAGAAGTAAACAAGTATCGGAATGGCAGGATAAAACATTTCCTTAGGAAGCGAACTGTCTTGAAACATACTAGAAACTATATTATCAAACCCCAGAACAAGTACGACAAGCCCCAGTATAAGGCATAATATCGGCCCGGATCCTACGTTAGTCATATATGTAGTAGAACCTGTCATACGCTTATATTCCTTAAAGGCAATCGTATGAATTACGCTCATTTTCCTTTGCTGTGTCATCTTGTAATGACCGGATGACGCACTGGATTTAAGAGCGGAATTAATAGTTCGATATGATCTGCCTACAATCATAAATACCAGCTCAAACAGAACAAGTGTTATCCCCACTAAAAGTAAGATGCTGGAAATTTCTAATTTGTTGATGGCATCACCAAACCAGGCTGCCGGTAAATACCAGCTTTGGGCTGTATCTAACGCATTGGATAACGTCTCCAACAATTGTTGAAGAGGTACACTCTCCATAAATAACTGGGCAAAAAAGCGAAATCCAAAAGACAATACGATGATGATAATCGACAACATCGACTGGATCAAATTCTTTTTCACAAATCCGGACCCGATCTTGGCAATCAAATACCCAAGAAAAGATGCCGCCAACATCGGAATGACCGGCATCAAAGCCGACAACAGGATCCATAATAGATATACAATAAAGGATGGATGCACATTCAAGGCGTATCCCAAAAGAAAACCCGCAGATATGCACATAAACCATGGAGCCATCTTGAGATACATGAATATAAAGCGGCTCTTGGCAATATCCGTTTCCCCAATCGGCAAAGCCATCAACATATCATATTCTTTATAGTTAAAAAGGTATCCATTCGACCGGAAAACAGTCATAATAAATCCCAGCGCGGAAAGTGAAATTGCGCAGCCCACAGGAATCACATGATTTAAATTCAACATGTTGAGCCCGATGCATTGGGACACACATAACGCAATGGTAATTATAACTAAAATCACATAGCTTATCAGATTCCCCTTTACCCTTCCCTTTTTCTTTTTATCTGTGGAATGTTTAAGGATATTGATCTGACTGGTCGATAGTAACAATGCCTTAATAAGAACAATATTTGTATTATGCATTGACAACCTCCAGGAATACTTCTTCTAATGAACGGCCGTCCGTTAACTCTTCTATCGTTCCCGAGGCAATAATCTTACCATGACGGATAATGGCGATCTTGTTGCACAGCTTTTCTGCCACATCCAATACATGGGTAGAGAAAAAGATAGCGGTACCCTTTTCACACATTTGACGCATAACCTGCTTGAGCTTATAGGAAGCCGATGGGTCTAATCCCACAAACGGTTCATCCATAACGATTAATTTCGGCTTATGAATGAGTGCAGAAATAATTGCCAGTTTCTGCTTCATACCATGGGAATAGGAACTGATCAAATCCCCTAACGCCTCTGTTAACTCCAACAGGTCTCCGTATTGTTTGATGCTCTTTTCTCTTTCATCCGAACTGATCTCAAAGATATCCGCAATAAAATTCAAATATTGGATGCCTGTCATATTTTCATAAAGATCCGGATCATCGGGAATATAAGCCGTAATCTTCTTACATTCGATCGGTTCTGTTTTTACAGAATGTCCATCAATATAGATCTCTCCTTCGGAAAAATCCAAAACGCCTACGACCGCACGAATCGTAGTTGACTTACCGGCACCGTTGTGACCGATAAAGCCATAGATATCGCCGCTTTCCACCGTTAGAGTTACGTGGTCGGCAGCCACCTTATCCTCACTGTATTTTTTTGTATAATCTTTAATTTCTAATATTGCCTTGTTTTCCATAATTGTATCCTTTCGATTCGAAAATAAAGTATCCACAAGGGAGAAGGTCAACCTTTTTTTACATTTTTCGATATAAAACCATCCATTTTTGAACCATTATCTGTTATTGATAAGTTCAACTGCCAATTGATGCACCTCTTTTGCCCTGTCCATACTCCAGCTAGTAGCCAAGCTTCTTGTGATATCTCCTTTTTTAAACTGCATGAAGGATTCGTTTACCTTTTTCTGTTCATCCTGCAGCGCCTGATCGATAGCTTTTAATTCTTTGTCGTTAAAAGCTTTGTTTAAATACATATTGTTTAAAACATCAAAGGTCCAGTACAGAGAGTCCTCCCAATTTTGGGGTGGTGTCACATACATCATAGCTTCGCTTTTTTCACCGTTGATTGTTCGATAAAAGCGGGCCGGATAGCTGAATTTATCCTCTGATTGTTCGTTGGTAACTTTTGGAAGCTCAGTTTCCGTCTGATAACCGGAATATACATCTTCTGTCAATATCGGATAGTACGGAATAAATATGCCGGCAGCCGGATTGCCCATGGCAACCCATTCCACGGTACCGGTCTCACCTCCGGCTTCATCAATCTGGAAAATATGCGTTTCCTCTGTCGAATCGCTTCCGATGTCCAGGCTGCCGTAGAAATTCTGAATATCTTCAATCTTTAATTTTTTATCAAGTCGGATTCCGGTATGAATGGAAACAATCTTTCCGTCTTTGTCTACATTTGATAATAGAATATCGGTATTTGAATCCTGCCCCAGATATTTAAGCGCTTGATCCATTTGTTCATTTTTTAATTCCTTTGCGTAAGTTTGATTGAAATTGATAATGTTTGCTTTCTTGTCTCCCACAAAAGTGCCGGCCTTTTCTGCCAGCTCAATTAATTTTGGAGATGTGATCACATGATCTGTATCATCTAAATCAATTTCACCTACAATGGACATATTCGACTGTACAAACACCAAATCAGAAGGCAGGTTCACGGCAACAAATTGATATCCACCCATATTTTCAACATACCAGGCTTCATGATTGTCGGCAATTACGATACCAAGCGATTCAGCTGCCCCATTCATATCATATATTTTAATCAACAGATCCAAGGCTTCCCTGGCGTTAGCTGACTCACTGAGTAATATGGTGGCAATATCTGCCTTACTGATACCATTTGACGCAAATGGATCCACATCCGGTGCGGCCGGTTCATTTTCAATAGTCATCGCTGCACTTACGGTAACACCCTGATCATTGGTTCCGGCTATCTCATAAGGAGTATGGTCATGACTCTGTCCGCAATTCGGACAGATATGATTTACAGCTGCCCCATTATCATCTAAAAAAGCGGTATAGCCATAACTGTCATGAGAAAATGTATAGGTAAACCCGTAACAGCCTTTATACACTTGACCGGACTGATGTTTTCCGGCAGGTGATACATGATAGAGCTTGTTCTTACTGTTACGGCCGTCTTCGCTTCTTCCTACAACCGTATCTCCCTCATCGCTGAAATCTTTTCCGACATAAATACCGGTATCGGCATAAGCCTGTATCGGTGTCATCAGAAAACAGCTTGATGTAAGTATTGCTGAAAATATTTTAAATAATCGATTCATTGTCATATTTCTTCTCCAAATGTTTTATTGTTTTCAAGATATTCTTTCTTTATACATTATCATCATAAATATTTAGATTCATTATACACTGATGCAGAGATTGTGGAAATTTGTATTATTCAACCAATTCACATACAATAAAACCATGAAGATCGCATGTATACAAATGCCGGTAACTCCGGATAAAAGTCAAAACCTTAAAACCGCCAAAGAAATGATAGAATCATTACACGATGTTGATCTTGTAGTGCTTCCCGAGATGTTTGTCTGTCCTTATAAGACAAGCTGTTTTCCTGAGTATGCTGAGCTGCAGGATGGAGATGCAGTAAAGTATTTATCCCAAATCGCAGGAGACCATTCAATTTATCTTGTCGCCGGATCGATTCCGGAAAATGAAGATGGAAAGATATATAACTCCTCTTTTGTCTTTGATCGAAACGGTAATCAAATCGCAAAACACCGCAAGGTTCATCTTTTTGACATCGACATCAAAGGCGGTCAGTATTTTAAAGAGTCGGATACCCTGAGTGCCGGCAATCAGGCTACTGTCTTTGATACGGAATTTGGAAAGATGGGGCTTTGTATCTGTTATGATATCCGCTTCCCGGAATTTATCCGTTCCATGTCGGATCAAGGCATTAAAATGTTGATTGTTCCGGCTGCCTTTAATATGACAACCGGCCCCAGACATTGGGAACTGTTATTTCGCTCCCGCGCGATGGATTATCAAATCTATACGATAGGGTGTGCACCCGCAAGAAATGCGGATGCCTCTTATCAATCATGGGGACACTCCATCATCTGTGATCCATGGGGAAACATTTTAGTGCAGGCAGAAGAAAAGCCGGCCATTATAGAGGCCGACCTCGATTTAGATGTAATCGATCAGCTGCATGAACAGCTTCCTGTTTTAAGACAAAGAAGACGCGACTTGTATTAGCCGCGTCTTATCTTGTGCTTAAACTTAATAAAAATGCGATATAACAGCCAAAATCACCGATACGTTTACGGAAATACTTTCCATCCTTTTCATATCCGATTTCATCCCGCCAAACTGCATTATGACCGACAGAGCGTAAATATTCACAGAGTGCATCCAGAGAATCAATGACCGCATTATGTTTCTCGGTACGAAGATCATTGATGGCCTTTCTTTCTCCTTTTGGAAGAATCGCCCATTTGGTACGAATCTCAATATATTCTACGCCTGCTTTTTTTACTGCTTCGTAAAGCTCTAAAGCTTTTTCATCTTCGCCGATTTCTTCAATCATCTTTTGATGGATATTCGCAGCTTCCGCCATCGTAAATGATTGCTCCTGGTCTTTGTACGATTGAATAGAATAAATCATATAAATTTCCTCTTTTCCTTACATTCATTATACGTCCTTTACAAAAGTTTAAGAACAACAATTCAATAAATGTGTTATAGTAAATGGGATGAAGAATATTTTACGAACTTTAACGATTTGGATCCTTTTATTAGGATGTTTCACAATCAATGTGAACGCACAGGATGATTCTCTTGTCTCTAACCGTTTTAATTTAAAATATTATGGAGACGGAGGCTATATCCTTCTGCCAAATGAAGCCGAATTAAAAAATCTCAATAAGCAGGATCACTATTATGTGTATGATTTTGTGGTTGAAGATGATATGTTCAAAAATATGGATGTTGCACTGACTGTTTATGAACCATTGGCTTCTGAAATCGACTATTATGAACAAAGTCCTTCCCTATCACAATTTGATGAAATCAAGAAAGATCACGAATTTGTATTGAAACCGCAGGGTTCCGATTATCAATATATATGGGCTTACGGAGATATAAAAGAATCACAGGCAGACTATACGATTGATATTATCAATAATGCCAAAAATGGATATTATACACTCTCCCTGCAGTTTAAATCCGAATCTCTTTCCCCGCAGGATATTCAAAATGCCCAAAATCTTGTGGAAGCTATTGTAGATAATTCTTCCTATGTAAACTAAAAGACGGCATCAGCCGTCTTTTCTATTGTTTACCTGTCAATTTCTTTAAATCATACGCATCTGCCAGTCTTTGACCGCCGGCCGCATTAGGATGAAGGTGATCTTCCTGGTGGAGACCTTCTCCATAATAATATCCATCCGCTCTTTCTTCGCGTACTACTTTTTCTGCATCAAATACATAATCAAAGATATCTGACGAACGGATCCATTCATTAAACAACAAACGCTGTTCTTCCATAGGGCGGGTATATCTACCCATCGTACGGACAACCCCTAAGCGCGGCGAAATGGTCTGCATGATGACACGGATTCCCCGTTTATGAAGCTCGTCTGTGATTGCGGTAATTTCACGCTGATATGCCTCTAAATTAATCCGATCCTTCGTCTTATCCGTATAATAGGATACATCGTTTACACCTAAGCCTAGAATTACGGCATAAAGATTAGGAATATCCAATACATCTCTTTCAAACCGCTTTGTACCCATATCACCGAATACCGGGCCAAAGATGCCATCCACTTTATACAAAAGGCAGTTACCGGAGATGCCGGAGTTCAAAAGTATATATTCATCTCCATAAGCTTGTTCTAAACGTTTTGCCAGAGGCTTTGTCCATTGACTTAAGGCCGTGATAGAATCACCGAAGGCGACAATGGATTTGGTTTCCCTTTCTGAGAAAATATCGATTCTCTCGATTGTCGGAACGGCATTATATGCTCCTAATATCTTTGCCAAAAGTGGCTTTTTCGTTTCATATTGAGAGATACTTACCTGATTTCCGGATAAGAGCGTCGCTTCTTCTTCGATCATGTTGCAGTCCGCAATCGCATTTTTATAGTATAAGCGGATTTCTATATCGGTATTATTTCTGATTGGGATGTTCAGTTCATCCGAGAAGGTAGATCCACCTGTTGGGATATTAAATGATTGTTTCCCATTGATCGTAACCGGATAAAGATGATTGTTTGCCTTTACCTTCATAGCGCCGATCTCATATGGTACTGCTCCTAAACGGTTGCTGAAACAAAAACGAAGCTTTGTACCGGATACCGGAGTATGAATTTTAAAAATAACCGTCTTGTTGCTGCCAAAAGCTTTTCCATCCATTAATGAATGTGTAATAGCCTGATGCCAAATTGGATTCCACATAGCTTACTCCTTTACTTTTCTGACATAATACGAATTAATTCTTCTTCCATCTTTGGCATCCACCATTCAATGTAACCTGCTTTGGTTGGATGGATTGTATCAAACATATACAAATCATAAGATTTTTTATCAATATCATTAAATTCTTTATTCGTGTATAGATCGATAATTTCAATATCCCACTTTTCAGACAATTCATATAAACGCTTTACCATAGCTTCATATGCTTCACTTTCATAATAAGACCCGGTATAGAAGACTATCGGACAGTTCCAGGTATCCTTCGAATATTTAATAATATACTCCATCGCTCCTGTCACTGTTTTGGTATCAAAAGAAGATAAGTCTTTATCTTTACCGATATCCCCTAAAGGAAGATTCATCGTCGCATCATTGGTGGAGAGCTGACAGAAAACACAATCTAATTTCATATTTGTGTCTATCTGTTTTAGGCGTTTAATGTAGCTGTCACCATTCCCAAATGCCAGTAACGCTAAGATCGAAGTCTTATCTACTAATGTCGTACCGCTTTTAGCTTCCTTAACCGCCTTGACTCCATCTAATGTTTCAAACAATTCGACAAAGGATTGGCCCTCGGCTGCTGCACCATAGGTGACGCTGCTTCCAAGAAAGAGGATTTTCTTTCCCGATAAGGAAGATTGTTCATGAGGTGTGAGGGCTTCCACATTATATTGAACATCATTACCTGGTGCCAAAGTCCGTTTATGTTCTTCAAATGCCACATAGATTTTTAATGCCGCTTCCAACAACAGACAAACGCCGATTGTAATTAACACTATTTTCTTTGCCTTTTTCATACAGATCCTCCCAGCTCTTTTCTGTTCTCATTATAAAAATCAAAGCAGAGAATCTATATAAATTATTTGTGTATTTTATAATTATATTGCTTAAGAATAATAAAAAATCACATTGGTTTTACCCAATGTGACTCGATTCTACAATTTCTCCAATTCGATATTCTTTTCAACCAGCTTTGCCATATTATTGATACCGGTAGGAATCGGTACATAAGCCTGTGGAGGAATTTGATCAATCTTACTTCCCACTTTATCGGCAACTGCCTTTAAATCTTTAAAATACATTCTTGTCTGTGGACTGATCAAATATAGATCATAGGTATTTTCTTCAATTCTTTTACGTCCGGATCCTGTTCCGCACGCTTCCACAAATACATCTTTTCCCTCTCCAACAAGCTTGTCCATTGTCTGCTTGGCAATTAAGCTGGATGACATACCGCCTGCACAAATAATCAATACTTTCTTTGTCATGTTTGTTCTCCTTTTTATTAATTATACTAAATTATTCTACTGTATGCATCTGTATCTTCTCATCCGCAATATGTAAAGTTGACTGGCGGTGTGATACTAACAGAATTGTTCTGTGTTCAGCTTCTTCTTTTAACGTCTTTAGGATCATGGCTTCATTTAAGGCATCCAGATTGCTGGTAGGCTCATCCAGTAACAAAAGCTCATTTCCGTGTAAGAATGCCCTGGCAAGACTTAACCTTTGTCTTTCCCCGCCGGATAGAGTATCGCCTAACTCTCCCACCGGCGTATCATAACCTTGTGGCAGTGATGCGATAAAGTCATGGATCGATGCCTTACGGCAGGCCTCTTCCAACTGCTCATCTGTTGCCTCGGGGTTGGCAATCCGTAAATTATTGGCAATGGAATCATGGAATAATACCGTACTTTGCGTAACATAAGCCTCCATCTTTCTAAGAGAAGAGGTTTGGATAGAGCGAATATCTTTGTCAGAAATCTCAATACTTCCTTTATTCACATCCCAGAAGCGCATCAGCAGTCTTAATAAGGTAGACTTACCGCATCCGGAAGGCCCATAGATTCCGATAATCTTATCCGGGTCTATATTCAAACTAAAATGATTCAAGATGGTTTGATTCTCATATCCAAATACAACATTTTTTACTTTTGCTCCGGTAAAGGAATCAAGATTCTCCCCTCCGATTACTTCTTTTACCTGCGGTTTCTCCTTCAATAAGTTCAGCACTCGATTGGCACTTGCCAATGTCTGGCTTAAATTATTCGATAATGAAGAAAGAGCTGCTACCGGACCAAAGGAGCCCATCATCGCAACCGTACAGGTAATAACACCATCAAACTGCATCTGTTTTGTGTAATATAAACAAAGGCTTAAAACCAACATCGTCAAAGACGCCAGAGTAATCACGATATTTGTAAAGGATACCTGAATACCTTCAAAATTACTTAATTTACCGGAAAGTCCATTTAAACGGTGGGATGCCTTTTCCATTCGTTCTAATTGGTTTTTGCCATCATTATATTGAATCGTTTCATCAATACCGCGAAGCGCATCTAACACAAAAGAAGATAAAGCACCAAATTCATTACGGAACTGCAATCCGATATCTCCGTTTCGAGAGCTGTTATAAAGCGGTATTAAGACACCGACCACAAGATAGGCACAAAGCGCAAACAAGCCTAAAAGAATATGGTATCGAGATATAAATATTACCATAACCAGGGTTGTAAAGAAGGCAATCGCAATCGGGGAAATCGTGTGTGCATAAAACACTTCCAACAATTCAATATCCGATGTAATTAAGGTGATCAAATTTCCTTTATCTTTACCTTCCAGCTTAGCCGGTGCCAGGGTACGAAGTTTATCAAACACATGGTGGCGAATCAATGCCAGAAGCTTAAATGCGATATAGTGATTACAATATTGTTCTCCATAGTGTAATAAACCTCTTGCCACTGCCATCACAATAATGGAAATATAGATTGTCCTGGCCGCTGTTCCAAAGAGCCATGTATTTTCTTCCATATAGATTGCGGTAGGAACAGCCATTAAACCGTTTTTGAGTACCTGGGCTGCCAGAATGGTTAAAAATATTGCGCATAAATATCCAACCACACCTAACACAACCGCCACTAACATAACATGAGCTAAAGGGCGTACCAGTTTCAACATATCCTTCATGATACCAAATGGCTTATGAACAATTTCTTCCTCTGTCTGGCCTCTATCCAAGCTGCTGAGCGGCTCATCCACCACCATTTCATTGGCATCGGATGCATATTGTTCCAATTGACTCTGGGTATGGAACATATCGGCATATTTTCCATTCTTTTCCAAAAGCCGGTCGTGAGTCCCTGCTTCAATAATAGATCCATTATCCATCATATAAATCTCTTTGGAGCCTGTGACATTGTATAAGCGGTGCGATATTAACAGAACCGCTCTTGTCTTTGACAATTCACGGATGACATTCATAATTAAAGCTTCACTGTATGAATCAATATTAGAGGTTGCTTCATCGAAGATAAACAATTTCGCATCCGAAAGGATCGCTCTTGCCAGGGCTAAACGCTGTGCCTGACCTCCGGAAATATTGGAGCCATCTTCCTGCATAAGCGTATCCAATCCATTCTGTTTTTGAACAAAATCATAAAGATTTACCTGCTTTAAGACCTCTTCTAATCTTTGATCATCTGCACCCGGACATGCCATCAATAAATTATCGCGGATGCTTCCCTTAAAGATATGACTGTTGTGTTTGACCCGTACTACATTTCTTAATATATCCGCTTCATCAACTGTATCTAATGAAATCCCGTTGATTTCAATACTTCCTTCATATCCCCTGTTTTCTTTTGTGAGCAAGCCGGCAATGGTACTTTTTCCGCAGCCTGAAGGCCCGACCAGAGATACGATTCCATCGGATGGGATCGTAAGCGAAACATCTTTCAAAACCGGCTGTCCTTGATTGTATTCAAAGGACACATCCTTCATAACAACCGATATGTTTTCGGCATCGAGTTTTACACCTGTCGTTTCCGGTTCTTCTAAATCGAGCAGCGCAAAGATTTTATCCGAGGCTGCCATTCCATTCATCGCAATATGAAAATAAGATCCAAGTAAACGCAGAGGAAGATAGAATTGAGCGGATAAAAGAATGATAATCAATGCTCCCGAGAAAGTAATTTGGCCATTCATAAATTTAGAACATGCGATGACCATACCGATTGCGGCACCACCATATGCCATAATATCCATCACAGAAGTCGAATTTAACTGCATGGTTAAAACTTTCATGGTGATATTACGAAAATGCTCAGCTTCCTCGTCCATCTTTTTTGCCCGTAAGTTATCCGTTCCATAAATTTTCAAAGTAGTGAGTCCCTGCAGATTTTCCAAAAAGTTATCGGATAAACCGGCATAGATTGCCCAATATTTATTTAATAAGCGCTTGGCGATTTTCTGCACAACCACAATGGAAATCGGAATGAGCGGTACACAAACCAATAACACAAGAGCCGCCTTGGAATCTACCGTAAAAGCTAACACAATATATAAAGTCAAAGGAGCTAATAAAGAATAAAAAAACTGTGGCAGATATCTTCCAAAATACGTTTCTAATTGCTCTACGCCTTCTCCTGCTAACTGGACAACCTCTCCGGTTGCGACATGTTCCCGATAAGAGGCACCCAGTTTCAAGAGCTTTTCATAAATTCTGGAACGAAGTTCGCTTTTCACATCACGGCTGGCAAGATAGGAAGTCCGGGTCACCATATGGTCACTGAAAATCTTAAAGATCAAAGAGCCTATCTGAATAAACATGAAGCTGTACATATTTTCTTTAGTCAATGCTCCATAAATAACCTGCTCTAAAAATATGCAAAGAGAATAGGTAAATACAATCTGGCTTAACAGTCCTATCCACTTCCATATCACATTTAATACAATAAATTGTTTGGAATGAGATAATAGACGAATTAATCGTGTTTTAATCATTTCTTCCCTCCTTTATAAAGAAAAGATGAGCATGCTCATCTTTTAGTTCTCGATATATTTACTTCCTTTTCTGGACCTGTCCTTATTTAACTCAAGCGAACGCATCCAGTTATCCATGCTTCTTGAAGAAGTACCGTAAGAGATTAATCTTCCGGGACGCCAATTATATTGCGGATATTCAAATCTTAAAATCTCATCGCTGTCGCCGATACCGGAAGATCCGGCTGTACAGAATGGAATCAAAGTCACATGATCAAAATCAAAGCTTTCTAAGAAAGTATTGATGATACGCGGTGCTTCTCCCCACCAGATCGGATATCCGATAAACACGGTATCATATTGTGACATTCTTACATTTTTGTTCTCTAAATCAGGACGGTAATCCCGATGTTGATTTTCAATAGAACTGCGGCTGTTTGGGTTATTATAATCCAAATCGGCTTCAGTATATGGTGTTAACGGTGTAATTTCATACAATTCGCCTCCGCATGCTGCTGCAACAGTTTCTGCAACACGGGCAGTTGTACCGGTAGGAGAAAAATAAGCAACTAATATATTAGACATAAAACAAACCCTCCATTCAACCAACTATCTGATAAACAAATTATATTCCTATTCCTTTTAAAACAAAAGAAATATCAGCCGGTTTTTTCTGCCCGGCTGATGTTTTGTTTACATAATCGCGCTATCCTTCAAACACAGAATCCCATGTCTTGTGTGGAACTGAATCACATATCCATCTGAATTCTTCTGTCTGACAATTATTACCTTTTGTACGTTCTTTTTGGGGACATGAAACAAGTTAAACGCATCCTCTAATTCCTTAGTGTTAGGATATGTCTTTAAGAATAATTGAATTTGTTCATCCCCCTCGAACTTCATCAACGTTTCCGGCATACCTGTACCTCCTACTTCCATCAAAGCTTAAATACAGGCATTATTTATGTCACAAACTTATTTTTTCATTCATAAAAAAAAGAGCAGTAATGCTCTTAATGTGTGTTATGAAAAAATATTAGAAAATCCCGGATATTATCCATCGTCCACTGTCTGTCGATATTCTTGAATTGATTGAAGTATTCGCATCGATTGTTGGTCCGGTTAATCAGGGCAAGCGTAATCATATTATTAGCCGAAAATTCAATCTTTCCCTTTGATTTAGAGGTATGAATATCAATACGAAATGTCTTAGCACCATCATCCTGACAGGCAATATTTTCCAGATATTTATCAACAACGGAATAATTATGATGTCCCATTATTTCCCTCTTTTCTTCAATTTCATCAAATCAATGGCAGCTTCAACCACATGGTTCACATTCCATTTCGAAAAATCAGCACGCTTCATTCGAATCACCTTTTTACCGTAGATGTTTCGCCAGGACTCTGATAAGTATTCACTTGGCGGCAGCAGAAAGATAAAATCGTAATCATCGGTATTAACATCCGATATGGAATACTGTGAGATTGGCTCAAATATGAAATCCACATTCACATCTTTCAATCTTTCACCGATCATCGAGGTCAAATAACCGGCTGACATTCCAAAGTTACATACAAGCAATATCTTTATTGGTTCAGCTTCCCCTTGATCGCTGGTTGAATCCGGATCCAATCTCAAATAGCTGAAATATTTTCTAACCAGTTCCAAATCCGTATCATACTGGACCGGCTCTAAATGCAGATAATACACGTTTTCATGCGTTTTGCGTATAGATATTGCCAGATCGATGGTATCGTCATCATTAAATTGAATGAGTCCTTTATAATTATCATCCTGATATCGAAATGATCTCTGCTCTTCGTATTTTTCTAAAAAGGACAAAGTGGACAAATAGTCCCAAAGCTTGTCCAATATCTCCTTTGCGTTTTCCCTCATACAGATATTCTCCCATTATTATTATATCTTATAGAGCACAAAAAATATATTATTTTACCTTTTCATCCTCTGTATCATTTCTATAGAAAAATTTAGATAGCCGGCTTGTCCCATTTAGGAACAGGCTTATTTAAATATTTAGATAATACTTCAATGAGCACAAGATGATCCAGGCCGTTATGTAAGCCGGAAGTTGCCAATGTATATTTATGCTCTCCGTTGACATATACAGGGTAAGCACCTCCTGCCGGCAGGCATGTTGAACCTTCATCAAATACGACATCACACTCTCCCGTTACGCTTTTTTTGACCATTGCCCATAAAGAAGAGTGTCCTGTGGCAAGAACGGTATTACGCTTTCCCATCGCAAAGCCAATATTTCGCTGTGCTTTGGAATCTCCTATAATCTGTACAATCACATTTTCATCCGCTTCCCTTACAACGCAGAATACACTTTCGCCTTCCTGTTTTACACCTTCTTCATAAAACATACGCCCAATGGTCATGGCATCTGTAACCGAAAAGCTTTCAAACTGTAATGTGGTTTCTATTTCTTCCAAAAGTTCTAAATCCTCTGTATCCCAATACCCCTGGGTTTTCTGTATTAATTCTTCGTACATGGTCGTTCCTCACTTTAATCTTTATACTATATTCTATTGAAAAACTGTCTTATGGACAAGTACTCTTCACAAACGCAGAAAGCCTTGTTATGATTTTTGTATCCAAAGGAGTTAATCATGAAATCAATTGTATTTATCGATATCGACGGAACCCTCTTAAGAAGAAACTTCATGCCGGAAAGCGCCAAAAAAGCCATTGAAACGGCACAGGCAAACGGACATAAAGTCATCCTGAATACCGGACGGGCAAAAGCGGATATTGATCCTCTGTTGTGGGAGATCGATTTTGACGGATATTGTTTATCAACCGGTGCTCATATCATCTTAGATCACGAAGTAAAAGAATATAAAACCATGCCAAAAAACGTCTTTGAGCATTTAAAAAAAACCTTTGGCACCATGCATCTGACATGGATGGCGGAAGGCTCAGAAAAGCTGTTCTGTCATTTTGATAATAAAGAACGTCTGAAAAAAGCTTATCATTTAGAAGATGATGATCCATGGCTCCGGTTAAAGGATCCTTCCCAGATGTCCGAAGAAGATTTAAAACAGGTTCTGGTGATATCTGTCCATGATTTCAGCCAGTCCCCGGATGAGATCCGCGCCCTATTACCGGAAGATTATGTCTTAACCTTGACCGGATTTGGCGGAGATATCCATCATGTGGATTATGATAAAGCCACTGCCATCGATCATGTGTTAAACCATTTTGAAGGGGAATGGAGAACTATTGCGATTGGAGATTCGGATAACGATATTGCGATGATGGAAAGAGCGGATATCGGAATCTGCATGAAAGATGGCTCCAAAAACGCAAAAGCCGCCGCTGACTATATCACCGATACAATCGAAAACGACGGCATTTATAATGCATTCTCACATTACGGTCTGATTTAGACCGTTTTTATTATTTCATCTAAAGATAATTTAGGAACGAAATAATCTCTATTTTCATCCAGGTAATACGCATCGGAGTCCTTCTGTTCTACGATGGTTACTTTATGATCGGGATATCCAAAGGCAACTGCATAGGCGATGTACTCCCAAATGCCAAATAACTTGGCAATTTTATCCCGCTCGATGCTGCCTAAAATACAGGAGCCTACACCATGCTCATAAGCTGCAGCACTCATGTTGGCCATCGCTATACCGGCATCGGTAAACAGATTCATATCCTTATTATCCGGCATGAGAACCAGAATATATAATACCGGATGCTCCCCTTCTTTCGGGGTTCCTAATTCTCTTGGAAGTTTCATCGCAAAATGCGTATAAGGAAACATCGCTTCCACTTTATCAGAGTCTTTGATGATGGCATAACGCAGTTTCTGCCGATTCATCGTACATGAAGAGACTCTGGCAGCTTCTAAAATATCGGTAATAATATTATCATCAATAGGCATATTCTGTTTAAAGCGGCGAAAGGTTCTTCTTTCGTGCATCAGCTGCTGGATATTCATATGTTTTGCTCCTTTTCTTAATGTCATTTTATAAAATTTGTTTTAAACTAATAGTTGGAAATGAGGAATCATTATGCAGGCAATTTATGTAGACTTAACCAGTAAAGAAGACTTTCAAATTTTAGAAGACAGTATTTGTATTCTTGAAATCTATGAAGATTTCGAAGAAAGCTTAATCCGTCGTCTTGTAGACTTTCTTCTATATAACGGCTGTCGTACTTTCTATTTTTTAGGCAATAAAAAGAAAGAATGGAGAGATATCTTCCATGATGAAGATGACAAGGTCAGCGATCCTACAGATTCAGATGTAGCCATATCACTTGTCATGGACAGCTACGACGATATTCTTTCCGACTTTGAACTTCTCGAAGAAGGTGAAAAAGATCACGGTGTAATGGTATTCTATGACCGTGAACAATCGCGGGACAATATTCAAGAGTATATTGTGGATAAAGCCTAAACATCCTTATGGATGTTTTTTTTCATCCTTTTTATCCCTTTGATCCAGTGCCCGTTAAAGATATCTACCAAGCCTTCGATTCCTTCTTTTGTCAAATGTCCGGCGATTCCATAGGTGCGCACCGGCATATCTAAAATCGTCATCTTAGCCTGTGTTTCGGTTTCTTCATCCCCTTTTGTATAAGAGGCAGCCAGCTTTGATACAACCGGCATCAAAGCCTTAAATATCGGTTTTGTATCGGCGATATCCCGAACCGAATCATCTCTGGTAAATTCTGTTTTTTCCTTTGAGATTGGTTTTGTATCAAAAAGTGAATAAAACTGTTCATCCGTAATGGAATCGATATTTTTCGGATCATCATAAACAGGATCATAATCTTCTTTAAAAGGCTCGATTCCCTGAATATGGATCGTCTGCGATAACACGATCGTACTCACATCTTTTCCTATTTCAACGGTATACATTCCTTCTTCTCGAATATATTCATGAAGTTTGGTGCTGTATCTTTCAAAATCATGCAGATTTACTTCAAAATGAACTTCTGCAGATTCTCCCGGTTTTAATTCAACTATCTTAAAATGTTTCAATTCCCTTTCGGCACGGAAGGTAAGCGGATCTTTAGCACCTATATAACACTGCACAACCTCACGACCGGCATATTTACCGATATTTTTTAGCTTTACAATCACCAGAAAAGAATTCTGACCGCGGATTATTTTTAGATCCTTATATTCAAACTGTGTATAGGATAAACCATATCCAAACGGAAATAACACTTCCTTCTGGGCACCGGTATAGTATCGATATCCTGTATAGATGCTCTCTTTATACAAAGCTTTTTTATTCACAGCCGGATATAAATTAAAACATGGGGTATCCTCCAATTTAACAGGAAAGGTTTGTGACAAGCGGCCGCTTGGATTTACATCCCCATGCAGCAGACGTACCGTCGCTTCACCGGACTTACAGCCACCCAAATTCATCAACAGCACCGATTGTACCTCATGGATCCAAGGCATGGTGACAGGACTGCCTGTTTGAAGCACTACCACCACTCTTGAATGAACAAGAGTTAAGGCATGTATCAGTTGATTATGCCCTTCAGGAAGATTCATATGCGAACGGTCAAAGCCTTCTGCTTCATAAAGTTCCGGAAGCCCGGCAACAACGACAACCGTATCTGCTTGAGAAGCCGCTTTTTTTGCCTCCTCTATTAAGAATACGTTTGTCAGCCCGTTATCTTCATATCCATCCGCATATAGATACTGACCTTCCCAGCAATCGACAATAGAATCAAGTTCAATGGGGTTCACCTTAGAAGAACCGGATCCCTGGTACCTTGGCTGTTTGGCCATTTTTCCGATGATGGCCGTCTTTCCGCCTTTTTTCAAAGGCAGTATATTGTCGTTTTTCAACAGAACTGCCGATTTTTCAGCAGCCTCCCTAGCCAGCTGTAAATGAGCATCCACTGAGTATGGTTTTGGATCTTGTTTATTTAACAGTAAGGTGATGATGCGTTTTACACAGGCATCGAGCTTTTCACGTGATAATGTTCCCTTTTCAATGGCTTCTAATACCAGCTCTTCGGTTCCGCGGCACATGCCCGGCATCTCCAGATCAAGCCCGGATTGAAAACTTTTTACCACATTGCTGATAGCTCCCCAGTCGGTCACAAAGAGCCCGTTGAACCCAAAACGCTTTCGCATGATATCTTCCATCAGATACTCATTTTCCGAACAATAGGTTCCATTGACCAGATTATAGGCAGTCATAACAGCAGCAGGATCTGCTTCCTTTACGACTATCTCAAAGGCTTTTAAATAAATTTCAAACAGTGTTCTTTCATCGATGATACTATCGGTATTCATACGATAAGTTTCCTGTGAGTTCACCGCATAATGTTTTAGGCAGGCAGCAACACCGTTAGACTGTACGCCTTTGACATAAGAGGCTGCTAACTTACCGGTTAAAACCGGATCTTCCGAGAAATATTCAAAGTTTCTTCCGCATAAGGGAGATCGTTTATGATTGATTCCCGGCCCCAATAACATTCCTACATCATGGCTGATGCACTCTTTGGCCAAAGCTTTTCCAATCCGCTCCAGCAAGTCTCTATCCCATGAATTCGATAAAGCCGACAGTGTTGGATAACATACAGAAGGAACGCTGTCATTTAATCCGATATGATCAGCCTCCCCTTCCTGTTTACGGACGCCATGAGGTCCATCCGACACCATCATGGATGGTATATTCAATCTTTCTATGCCATTTATGTTCCAAAAATCCTTTCCCTGCAGTAAAGAGACTTTCTCTTCATCTGTCAAAGAAGAAACGATTTCATCTATTCTATATTTCATGTTCATCACCTTTTATAAATATGAATATATAATATCTCAAAGTCATGGTTATGGTAAAATATTATGCAAGAGGTACGCATATGATCTATACAGTAACTTTCAATCCATCTCTGGATTACATCATCCAGGTGAATCACTTTGAATCCGGAAAAATCAATAAGACAACGTTTGAAAAAATATTACCCGGTGGAAAAGGTATCAATGTTTCCATCGTTTTAAGCAATTTGGGCCATGAATCAACAGCCCTTGGATTTACTGCCGGTTTTACCGGGGATGAAATCAAAAGCCGTATGAAAAACTACGGCTGCAAGACCGATTTTATTGAAGTAGCATCCGGTTTATCCCGTATCAATGTCAAAATGAAATCCGATGAGGAAACCGAAATCAACGGTGCCGGGCCAAAGATTTCCAAGGAAAATCTTGATGAATTATTCATGAAGTTATCGAAACTGACAAATCAGGATATCCTTGTGATATCAGGAAGCACTCCATCTTCCCTGCCCGATGATATCTATCAGCAGATTTTAAGATTTCTGCAGGATAAAGGATGCCGTATTGTAGTTGATGCCACCGGATCCCTTCTCACAAAAGTGCTGCAGTATCATCCGTTTTTAATTAAGCCAAATAATCTGGAACTGGCAGAAATATTCAACACGAATATTCAATCGAAGGATGATGTAGTGAAATACGCAAAGAAGATGCAGGAAATGGGTGCTTTAAATGTACTTGTTTCCATGGCCGGTGAAGGAGCTGTTCTGGTCGATGAATATGGAAATGTATATCAAAGTGAAGCGCCGAAAGGAACGGTTGTGAATTCGGTCGGTGCCGGGGATTCGATGGTAGCCGGATTCATTTCCGGATATTTGGAGTCTAATGCCGATTATCGCCATGCCTTCCTAAAAGGGGTAGCCTCAGGAAGCGCCAGCGCATTCAGCGAAGATCTCTGCACAAAAGAAGAAGTAGAAGCTCTGCTTAAGACGTTAAAATAAAGCTGTCACATTAAAATGACAGCTTTTTGCATGATTTAATTGTATGGTCCGGTAAAATCTGTTTCCGATGGGTCAACATCCATAAACGTAATGTCATAATCGGTAATCTGGATAAAACGGTCCTTTTGAAAAATCTCAATCATTTCATAAATACGCTTTTCCGGTCCCTGCGCTTCCATAATAACCGTACCATGATCGTTATCATTTTTTACCCATCCGGTAATGCCTAATTTATCGGCTGCCATCATCGCTTTAAAGCGGAAGCCGACTCCCTGGACAGTCCCGTAAAATACAATGTGCATACGCACTAAATTTTTCATTTCTTCTTCGGTTAAAACCTTTGCCGGTTTTGTTTCGGCAGGTTTTTTATTGCGTTTAAAAAACATGGATCCACCTCCAATGACAATTTCATTGTAAAGGAAATCCATGTGTTTTTCTATACATTTAGTTCCGGTTTTATATACTTGTTCTTGTACCAAATATATACTGCAACAATTGCGATTGCGGTGACTCCCCAGCTAAGTGGATATACGATCATAATTGTCTCAAATGCAGGATATTTCGGGAATATGAGAAAGATCCAGGAAACTCGTATACCAACGACCCCGATAAAGGTCATAACAGCCGGTTTGAGAGATTCCCCATATCCTCTTAGAGCACCTGAGAATACTTCCATGAAGGTATTCAAGATTTCGCCGCCCACAATATATTTCAAGCGGATCTGGCCGTTGGCAATAACCGCAGGGTCTGCATTAAAGATCGACAATATCTTAGCCGAGAAGGTAAGAATCAATGCCGAACCAATCAACGTGACCACAATATCCATAATCAAAGCCAAACGAGTTGCCGTAATACAGCGGTCCAGCTTTCCTGCTCCATAATTCTGTCCGACAAAAGTCGTACATGCCTGTCCAAAGCTGTTAAGCAGATAATAGAGAAAGATTTCTACATTGAATGCAGCACTCGATGCAGCCATCACTGTAGAGCCTAATGAATTAATAGCGGATTGAACCGAGAGATTGGATAAGGCAAATACCATACCCTGAAGTCCTGCCGGCAAGCCAATCTGAAGAATCTGGCGAAGCACTTTAAAATCAATTTTAAAGCTCTTCATATCCACGTGGATTAATCCCGTATGTTTGCGAAGGAAGTAGAACAACATCGCCGAGCTGACTAAGTTTGATGTTACGGTTGCGATCGCAACACCATCAACACTCATATGTAATCCCACTACAAAGAATAAGTTCAATAACACGTTGATAATTCCGGATACTGTCAAACAGATTAACGGAGTACGCGTATCTCCCTGGCTTCTGAAAATAGCAGATTCAAAGTTATATAACAGGATCACCGGCATACCGGCCGCATAAATGCGCAGGTATAACGTAGAATATGGAAGTACATCCTCCGGCACCCCTAATAAATGTAACAGTCTTGGCGCAAACAATTCTCCCAGTATTGCGATCGCAACACCGCAGATTAAAGCAACCAGGATTGATGTATGCACGGCATGCTTGACACCTTCTTTATTTTCCTGACCGATAAAGCGCGCTATCACAACGTTAGTTCCTAACGAAACACCTACAAAAAGGTTGACCATCAATCCGATAATCGGAGAATTGGAACCTACGGCTGCCATTGCGGTTGTTCCCGCAAATTGTCCGACTACCGCAACATCGGCCGCATTAAAGAGCTGCTGAAGAATTCCGGTCGCTGCCAAAGGAATCGCAAATCTGAGTATCTTCATGCCCAGAGGGCCGTTCAACATATCCATCTCTTTAGATCTTGCCATGTCTATACCTCGTAATCGATCGCAGTAACCTTCTCGTTTTCCGGTCCTTCTTTCATCAGGCGGATATGTTGGTCTGTTGCAGGCCATGCGTTTAGGTCTTCCATTGTTTCAAAATCAAGAATCTGGATCACATCCCCAAAATCCGGTCCCGGACCATCAGGCGCTTTGCCAAAATTCTTTCCCACTTCATAACGTACAACAGAAGGAGCTTGTTCTCCGACTTCCTCCAACAATGCGATAAAATCGTTAATTTTATCTTTATCTTTTAATGTAAAAATTGAGATATGGCGGTACATAACGGCTTATCCAAAGAATCTCTTAATTTCGATTTCTGCGTTTTCTACGCTGTCAGATCCATGAATGACATTATACGTTGTGCTTGTCGCATAATCACCGCGGATTGTGCCTGCCTTAGCTTCTTCGTATTTCGTAGCACCCATTAAAATACGCATACCTTTTACGACATTTTCACCTTCAACGATCATTGCCAATACAGGTCCGGATGTCATATATTCCAACATAGCCGGGAAAAACGGCTTATCAGCTACATGCGCATAATGTTCGTATAAGATCTCTTCGCTTAATGTCATCATCTTAGCGGATGTGATCTTAAATCCTTTCTTTTCGATGCGGGAAATAACCTCTCCCATCAAACCGCGTTTTACGCAGTCCGGTTTCAACATAATGTATGTTCTTTCCATAAAAAAAATCCTCCCATCTAGTACTTAACCAGTATAACATGAATAGAATTCTTAGTAAAAGTCATTGGAATTTTGGGTCGTTTCATCTATACTATTTTTATTCGATTGGAGGTTTTAAAAATGGCATTTGACTTTACTGTTCATTTACCAATTCCCCGCGAAATTAAACAACTGCTTCCCGTTCCGGAAGAAGTTGCCAAAAAGAAAGCAGAAAGGGATATTGAACTTGCAGATATATTTACCGGAAAATCCGATAAATTATTATTAGTGATTGGACCATGTTCCGCAGATAACGAAATTTCTGTATTAGATTATGTACACCGCTTAAAAGATGTACAGGAACAGGTGAAGGATAAGATCCTGATTGTTCCGCGTATCTACACCAATAAGCCGCGTACAACCGGACTTGGTTATAAAGGACTGCTGCATCAGCCGGACCCGGAAAAGGCAACCGACCTTATGGCCGGTATCATGGCGGTTCGTAAACTGCATCTGGATGTTATGGAGCAGACCGGCTTTACCACAGCAGATGAAATGTTGTATCCGGAAAACTACTGGTACTTAAGCGATGTGCTTTCCTATAACGCCATCGGCGCAAGATCGGTAGAAAACCAGCAGCACCGCCTGGTATCCAGCGGTGTTGAAGGTCCTGTAGGCATGAAAAACCCAACCAGCGGTGACTTTACCGTTATGTTGAACTCCATTGTGGCTGCCCAGGCACCTCAGGAATTCGTATATCGCGGATGGGCTGTTAAAACATCCGGTAACCCGCTTGCTCATGCGATCTTACGAGGCTCCGTTAATAAGCACGGCCAGAATCTTCCAAACTATCATTATGAAGATTTACGTTTGCTTCATGATATGTACTATAAGATGAACTTAGAAAATCCGGCAGTTATGGTCGACACCAACCATTCCAACTCCGGTAAAAAATATCGTGAACAGCCGCGTATCGCCCGTGAAGTACTTCACAGCATGCGCTACAACCATGACATCAAAGAGATGGTCAAGGGCTTCATGATTGAAAGCTACATCGAAGAAGGCAGCCAGAAGATCGGTGAAGGATGTTATGGAAAATCCATTACAGACCCTTGTCTTTCCTGGGAACAATCCAAGCAGATGATTTTTGAAATCGCAGATTTACTGTAAAAAGAAATAAGGTAAGCAATATTTGACTGCTTACCTTTTCTTTTGAATTATACTTCTTCCGAAACTTTCCATTTCCGATCCCATAGGGCTTTCGCTTCATCACGGTGTTTATGTAAATAGTACAGATACCCAATCATAAAAAGGAAAAAGATAAATACTTCTATAAATACAACGACATCGGGCTTCGCATCGATAGATTCAAATATATTGGAAAAGATATCATAAAGAGAATTACAGGTGCAGCATAGCGAAAACCGCGACTTATCCCTTTTATATGCATAGATCCATCATATTCCGGATAATACCAGCGCTCAAATAGAACCCACATCAACATCGATATGACAATTACGCCTCCAAAAAACACAAGAAACGCTAATTGTTGATTGGTTTCGTAAAGTGGTTCTGCCAATGTGGCAACCAATATATTAGGACCGTATATTCCAAGTAACATCCACGCAATCGCGCACAACATTGGATATTTATCTGTTAGTACATGTTTTCTGCTTTTCATATTCCCCTCCTCTTCAAAACAATGATAAAAAAACAGTCAAATTCACAGAATAATCAATATGTCTTAAATTAACAATTATCTTAAACGCATGTTTTGGTATGTCAAATATTAAAGGGACTTAAATTTAATGATAAATATGCAGAAAAAAAGAATGGAACCGATATATTGTTCCATTCTCTTTCATTTTATAAAGATGCCATCCAATCCCATACAGGAATTTGTGTCTTATCATCTTTGCTGGAATTGTTGTCAAAATAAATCCATGACCAATGTCCTGAATATAGATATGGTTTGGTTCCATCCGGATTGGCATATAAACCCGATTCATCGATCACATGATCGGTTGTCGATACTTTAAGATTGACCGGATTCTCTTTACAAATTCTTTCAATCGTTGGAATCTCATGAATCTTTGGATCCACGATTGGATCATCTTTAGAATAAATATAGAAAATCGGTGTTTCTGCCAGATTTTGAATCTGCTTGTCCGTAATAAATTTATCCGCTACCGCTTCACAAATCGGTACTAAGCCGGCCCATTTTCCCGGATAATTCATACCCAGTACCTGAGTCATATAACCGCCGTTAGAGCAGCCGGTAAGAATGATCTTTTTGGCGTTGATGGAATCAGCATACCAATCAATACACTCCACTAAGGATTCCATATAGTAAGATGTTCCATCTGCCTTAATCATTCCATGATGGAAGTTGGTCTGTTTACCATCCTTGTCCATCCAATAGGTCGGACACTGCGGTACAAGTACATGTGCTCCCTTCATCGTATCCTGGAACTCTTTACCGAATAAGGCGGTTACCTTATTGGCAAGAGCAGTAATGCGGACATCTGTTTTTTCAACCGTGATATTGCCGCCTTCTCCTAAACCATGCAGCCAAACCACAAGGGTATCGGAGGACTTCTCAGGAATATAATTCAAATATTGATAAAGTGTTCCATCGGATGCCTTATATTCATGAATAGGATACTCATCAATAATAGATTTCCTTTCTCCGAAATCCGTTATCTCAATTTCATCCACTTTCTGATTGTTGGAATATAAAGGCTGATTCAAACTAAAGCTCAATGTATATGGGTCTGCCCAGGTATTGTATTGGGTGTGCATATTAAAACATAAAACACTTCCATCATTAGGAGAAACCTTTAAATCAATCTTCATAAAACGGGAAGGACCGTGAATCGGCTTACCGGTTTCATCTGTTAAACAAATTGCTTCAATTTCTCTGTTAAAATCAGATACTACAATCGGAAACGCAAGCGAAGACCAGTCTGTTGTTTCCCGGGTTTCTGTGATTTGAATATCTTTTTTTGAAACAGAATCAATTACTTCATCAAAACAGATGAGCACTGAATCCGAGCAGCATCCCCAGTCATATCCATTGATATGAATCGTATATTTTCCGTTTAACTTCATTATTTTACTTCCACATTTTCAAAAGCTTTTTTCAACATATCTTCATTGATACCGTGATCGCTTTCATCATTAAACCATGAATCATCTAATGTGATCGCAAGAATATCACCGTCTACAGCAGTAAATCCATAAATTGTCTTAGCATGCATATTTTCATAGGTGTATGAATTGATAATATAGTTAACCTTCATTCCGTTGACTTCAAAGCTTTGAACTTCCCCATTCACAACATCGGTATACTGGCTCTGACCTTCTCTCCAGGAATCATCACAGAAATACTTCACGTAATCATCTTCCGTCATATTCTCATGTAAATAATACGAGATAGTGTTGTAGTCGGCATCGCTCAGATAGATATTATATGAGTCATATGTGTTTGCGTTTTTCACCTCAAATATAGGTGTGATAACAGCAGAATGATTTTGGGTTTTAATTTCATATGTACCTTCAGCCGTTGCCTGGGCTTCTGTATTATCTTCTGTAGTGGAAGAGCCACTTGTGACTTCGGATGGAATAGTAATCGGCTTTACATCGTTGTAGTCAGTATAGGTAAATTGAACATCAAATTTATTCAAATTATAGGTATATTGATAATCTGTTCCAAAGGCAGAATCCAGCATAGCTTCGACAAATTTATCGCCTAAATCGGATGCATCAATATCAATGCGGGCCGGAAGCTTAGAATCTTTATAGATATAAAGCTTTGAATCTGCATTCATTGAATACCAGTTTAAGCCGGAATAATCCATACCTAAGACAGCTTCTGTTTCTCCTCTGAAACAGTTCGCAAGATCTGATCCTGTTAGCACGACATCTAAACGATATGCCTCTTTTCCATCGATAGTTACTGTATCATCCGCTAATTTAGCTTCTAAATCACCTTTTCCGATGCTGTTGAAAAGATCTACATCATATTCAGAAATAGAGTAATTCTCAACCATTAACCAGTATCCTTCGCTTAAAACATAAAGATTGGCTTTCTTACCGGACTTCTGCATATACATTTCCACATCTTGGGTTTCCCTCTGTCCGGCAGCTGTCATCACATAGTTTCCTTCGGTATGAGAAATATATGGATCCAAATGAACATCGCTTTCATATGTACTGTCCATCACAAAATCCATATCCTGACCTTCAATGCGAACATCCGCATCCATTTCCATATTTACCGAAGAAGTAAAAGATTCCACGGAACGCATTTTTTCGGCCGTTTCCTTACATAAGCTTTCCGCTGTTGTTTTACCAAACAACATGAGAGAAGCAACTCCGATTACTACCGCAAGCGCTACAAGTCCACCAATTAAAAGTCCTGTTTTCGGCGAATTCGATCCGGGTGCCTTTGTGACAGGCGGCTTTGCGGCTGAAGCATTGTTCTTAGGCTTTTTAATTGAGCCAAACATGCTGTTCATAATGCCCTCAGATTTTTCTTTCTTTTCAAACT
>CACYBS010000055.1 GCA_902772725.1 Erysipelothrix rhusiopathiae | reverse complement strand
GGAGAGAGATTATGTTTTTGGTTTTTTTGTCCATTTCCTTTGGACACCTATAAGATACAAAATCATTGTATTAAAAAAATGCGAACAATATGGAAAATATTGTGATTAATCTCTCAATCGTGTGAAATTGTCAAAAATACTACTTATTCCACGCATCAATGGCATCACACAGCCATTTTTCCCATTCTTCAAAGCCTTCCCCGGTTTTTGCGGAGATAAAGAATACCTTAGCGTTCGGGTTGCGGTATCGAATATTCTCCAATACCTTGTTGTCATCAAATGTAAAATATTCCCTTGTATCAATTTTGTTGATCAATACAGTGTTACAAACCTGGAACATTAACGGATACTTTAAAGGCTTGTCATCCCCTTCCGGAATAGAAAGGATAACGACATTTTCCGATGAACCAACATCTGTCTCAGCCGGACATACCAGATTTCCCACATTTTCTAATACCAGCAGGTCAAGATCGTCGGTTTCAAATTCGTCCAAGGCTTCTTTTGTCATCTTGGCGTCCATTGCACAGTTTCCGCTGGTATGAACCTGAATGGAACGAACACCGGCATCCTGCATCCTTTGGGCATCAACTAAGGCATCGATATCGGCTTCCATAACACCGATTTGATATTTATCTTTAATATCGGCGATGGTGCGTAACAGAACGGATGATTTACCGGCACCCGGAGATGCCATCAAATTGATCATAAAGGTTTTCTGTTTTTTTAACTCTTTGCGATTTTCAGCCGCAATACGGTCATTTTCGGCAAATACGCCTTCATGTACCTGGATTACTTTTACTTGTTTTTCCATGTTTCTAACCTCTTATATCTGCCTGAATCATATCTCTTAAATAATTGATCCAATCTTCATATCCTTCTCCGGTTTTGGATGAAATCGGAAAAACCACAATACCCGGATTTCTCAAAGAGAGATGTTTTTTTGCTTTATCCAGATTAAAGTCAAATACCGGTAACGCATCAATCTTATTGATCAATACTACGTCCGCCTTTTCAAACATCAATGGATATTTTAAAGGCTTGTCATCGCCTTCCGGAATGGAATAGATGACTACATTTTTTGTACATCCGGTATCAAATTCAGCCGGACATACAAGATTGCCTACATTTTCTAAAATAATACAGTCAAAGCCTTCACCCATCTCGGCCAGGCCCTGGCGTGTCATCTGCGCATCCAAATGGCACATGCCTCCTGTATGTAACTGCACCGCAGGAATGCCTGCATTCATCACTGTTTCAGCATCTACAGAAGCATCAATATCCGCTTCCATAACACCGAATTTAAATTCATCCTTTAATGCATCAATCGTACGAAGGATGGTTGTTGTCTTACCGGAGCCCGGTGAAGACATTACATTGATACAGAACAATTTTTTATCTTTAAGCTCTTCTCGAAGTTTATTGGCATCTGCGTTGTTATCTTCTAAAATACTTTCTTTTAACTCAATAACTTTTACATCCATGATTTTTTCACCTCGCCACTATCATACCAAAAAAAGACGAACTCTGCCGTCTTTTTAGTAATCATCCGTTTCAAAAATAAGTATTCTTTCCCGGGAATCGTTTTCCACAAATAGATCATCACAATCAATTTCGTCTAAGAACATCAATTCCGGCACCTGCATCAATGTCGAAATATAGGCACTGGAAGGATAATAAAAGCACAAAGTCATCTTCCTTGGATTCTTATACCATGAATCCAATATCTGCCGTAAAACCCCTCTTAAAATATCGTAGGAGAAAGGATTAAAGAAGAAAAATACATCTTCATCTTCAACAGGATATTTTTCCGCCGGTTTCCAGACAAAGCGGACTTTATCCGGCTGAGAAAACTGCAGATTGTTCTGGTTTGCGAAATGGATCATCTCCTTTGAGAAATCCACTCCGGTAGCCTGACAGCCTGTTTGATTACTCAAAAAGAAACAGACTCTTCCCTTTCCGCAGCCATAGTCCACCACACGGCTGTTTTTGGTGATCCATCCGCTTTCTACAAGACGCTTTAAAACACAGTAAGGTGTAGGTTCATAACGAAAATGATCCTCATCCTCCATGTGGTCAATCATTCCCATTGTGCTGATATGAAGCTTATGATCCCAGGATCTATCCTCCAGCTTCATCTTGAAAGTGTACATCATACGCACAATTCTACCAAAAGAGCGTTCATTAGAAAAGAAAAATCCTGTATAAACAGGACTATTCTTCGACAATACTCAAATTGTAATCAAAACCATGATTTAAGATATATTCTTCTAAACACCAGTCTTTTTCATACATTTCCGTCGCAGCATCAACACCGACATATCGGAAGTGCCATGGTTCACTCATCGTTCCGGTAAAGTCAATCTTGGCTTCCGGATAGCGTAGAATAAAGCCATATTTATGGGCATTTTCCAGCACCCATAGATATTCCGGTGATTCATCAAAGGTATTATAAATACCATCAATTACCTCTAAGCTGCTAAGGTCAACCCCTAAGCCCAATTGATGTTCACTGGTTCCAGGGTAAGCTGCTAAGGATGTTCCGTATTCATACCCATACATCTCAATATAAGAATTATACACATCAGCCTGGTCTGCATAGGAGCGATAGGCACTTCGAATCGCAATCGCCAAACCTTCTTTGGATGCGTCTTTTGCCATTTTTTCTAACGCATTGGCTGCATCTTTTTGAAGGTAGGTGTTAGCTGCATCCGGGTCCGCCGGTAAATCTGCTGCCTTTAATTCCGGTTCATAATCCGCAGGAACCATAAAGCCGGATTTCACCAGCACAAGCGGGTTGGCCGGATCATCAACCATATAATTTCTCACTGCTTCCAAAGAGGAATTGATATTTGGATAAGAAACCGCAAGAACTGTTTCTATTGGATTTGACCCTTTATGTTTAACATATTCCGGAAGGTCTTTTGCGATACATCCCTTTACATTTAAGAATTCTTCGACATCCGCATATTTGATCTTCTTTTCGACGAAATATTTATAGTCATCCAACTCCAATACGGTCATTAAAGAACGTACGGTATCAAAACTGTATCCTAACTCACCGAGTTGATCTTTCAACTTAAACAATCCATCCACATAGGCAACGATTTCCTTATCGGAAGCATCTGTTTTCTGTTTGTAGATCATATATTCGTAGTAATGGTGGTCATTGGGAATCTTATCCCATCCATCCATATCAAATGCCTCATCGGCATTTAAATAATATGCTCTTTCATCCGGTTCCATATTTAAGATAATATTCTGCTGTTCCAGATTATATCCTTTTTTCCATAAACGAATTCGGTTCCAATTAAAAATAAGGGCGCCTGCCAATGCTGCTACAAGAACAAACATGAAAACCAGTCTTCCCCATTTTACTCTTCTTTTTTTCTGCGGTGCTCTTCTTTTCTTTGCCATCAAATCACTGTCCTTTCCAACAGTATAACACAGAGCGCAAAAAAATGACCTGTCAAACGATTATTCCATTTGACAGGTCCTTAACTTTTTGGTTCCATCTGCCCCTCCTTTCCGTTGCATTTTTGAGGTTTTGGTTGTTTTGTTGGTTTCATTATAATTGATAAAACAACCATTAGACCCAATCTGTCCGATTTGGTATCAATTTAGGAAAGGCTAGTTATGGTGAATAATATGCGCAATACGACGCTCCGGAACAAACCAGATAATCAATAAAAACACATAGATAAATTGCGAAACATGCACCGCAAAAGGAGCTAGAATTAACGCCAGAATATACAACATCGCAGAAATATCCGTACGTACTCTTCCATCCTCTACCGCTTTTTTCAACACTTCATTATTCTTATCATTTTTGATGATTGATTTTTGAAGAAGTGAATATCCGATTGCGGTCATAAGCAGAACGATCCCATATGCCAAAGTCGGAACCCAGGCCGTTAAGTCTGAGCTCATCCAGGTCGTTGCCAGAGGTAACAGCGAAATCCAGAACAGAAAGAATAAATTTGACCACATGGTTCTGGTATTCACAAATGTGACCGCCTGCATAATATGGTGATGGTTATTCCAATACGCTCCTACATAGATAAAACTCATCGCATAGACAAGAATCGAAGGAATAAGACCGACTAAATCGGAAAGATTTGTTGAAACCGGTGCTTTTAATTCCAACGCAGTAATTGTGATTACGATGGCCAATACTCCATCGGAGAAAGCTTCTAAACGATTTCGTTCCATACTTATCTTTTGATTACGGATTGAATCTTCTTCATTCCGGAATACATATGGTATCGCTTGGAATCGAGAACTAAGTCAAAATCTCCGACCAGTTCGACCACATAGCTGTTAAAGCCGCGCTTAAATTCAAAGACACCGTAATCGTCGGCACTTTCATCAAAAATACCGCTGGTTCCGTAGAAGTTATATTTCTTCTTTCCGGCTTTTAAGGCAGCTCTGATTTCATTCCATTGAATCGTATATGGTGCATAGATCTTACGGAAGGTGTCATCACTGGCAGAAAGCAGATAAATTACCTCATCCTTATCCCAGATAAATACCGAACCGGCAAGATTGAGAACATCTCCATGCGCATTGCGCAATTCATGGGCTTCCAGTACCTTTTTTTCGGTTAATTCAATGCCTTCATCCACAACTTTTAATTTCTTTAAGAATTTCTTTGAGTTTGGCACTTCAGCCAGCTTCTGGTGGATTTCCACTTTTTCTGCCTCATATGTCATTAATTCTTTTTTTAATGATTCAATATAATCGGCAACATTTAACTGGGCAAGGCGAATCTTCACTCTGTCATTTCCTAAATATTTCAATAAATCCGAATAATAGGAATGCGGATAGGATTCAAAGCCTCTTCTTTTTGCGGTTTGATCCATCAACTCGGCATAGATTTCGATTTCATCCGGAGTTGTACACTCAATTTCATGAATAGGATATTTTAAAGAACGGTTAACAGACCAGCGTGTCTGCTGATCCATTTCCTTTAATAAGGTCTTTTCATCTTTTCCTTCCAGATCCATCACAACCATCCATCTAGGCTCGGTCGTATTATCAAATCCGCGAATAAAGCCGGCATGAGTACATCCTTCTTTTTTGAGAAGCTCAATCAGCTTATCATTTTTAGGCTCACCTTCGATTTCATTTCCATCTCTATCTCTTTTCTGATACCAGACATACGGATTGAAATGCAGATATACACCCTTTTGCGATTTTAAGTATTCTTTTAAATGTGTCAGGAAAAAATGAACTAATTCTTCATTTTCATAATCAATCACGAACCCGCGTAACGCGTGATAGATGACCATTTTTGCCACGGTAGGATAACCGATTACGGCACATCCGGCAATGATCTGATCATTTTCCTTTACAGCGGTAAAATGCAGGGTACATCCCTGGCTTTCTTTATATTTATTCATACCGGCACTCTGCCAGAAAGAGCAGTCAGACCGGTTTTCAGAGAATTCTCTAAACTCTTTTTCAGATATAATTAAAAATTCCATGTTGTCACTCCCCTCAAAGGATTCTACATGGAATTTAATGCATTTACAACTTTTGGTCAAGAGAAAAAAACTACCAGGCGATAATCTCTACACCTTTTTCGGTAACATATAATGTATGTTCCCATTGGGCTGATAATTTTCCATCTTTTGTATATACGCCCCAGCCATCTTTTTCATCGATAAAGAGCTCATGAGATCCTTCATTGATCATCGGTTCAATGGTAAAACACATACCCGGGGCAATTACCATTCCGGTATTGGCCATGCCAAAGTGGGCGACAAACGGCTGTTCATGGAATCCGTTTCCGACCCCATGTCCGCCAAATTCACGAACTACGGAATATCCGTTTTTATGCGCATGGGCCTGAATAGCAGCTCCGATATCACCGAAATGACCCCATGGTTTTACTGCCTTGATTCCTTCTTCAAGACACTCTTTGGCAACACGGCATAAACGCTCGGCTTCCGGTGAAACTTTTCCGATCATAAACATACGGCTGGCATCGGCATAATGACCATGTACGATCGAAGTGCAGTCTACATTGATGATATCCCCTTCTTTTAAGACTACGTCCGGGGACGGGATACCATGGCAGATCTGATTATTCACTGAAGTACATACGCTTTTTGGATATCCTTCATAATTTAAGTCCGCAGGAATGGCTCCATGGGATACGGTATAGTCGTAGACCAGCTTATCAATTTGGTCGGTTGTCATTCCGGCATGGATTTCTTTTTCGATTAAGTCCAATACGCCGTTATTGACCTTAGCGGCCTTACGAATCCACTTCAGATCTTCCTGGTTTTTGATTAAATCATGCGTTGGTACGATCTGTCTCTGGAGCTTTAAGACATTGATTTTATCATCCCATTTTTCATGGCATGCCTTATATTTTTTGCCGGATCCGCACCAGCATGGTGAATTTTTTGTAAGTATCATATTTTCACTTCTTTCCGGTAAGTTAATACTAACCGTTATTGATTATACGCTTTTTTATCGCAGGATGAAACTAAAGGATACAGCTTGTTAAATAAATCCAAATACTGTTTCTCAACATCTTCAAATAAGCGCGGTTCATAATTAAATTTAGAATACATAACCGGTTCCGGTCGGTCGGACTTTTCATTGAGCAGAATCAACAAATCATAATACAACATATCCCTGTCAACCGACTTTACCTTATGATATTGATCATCGCTTAGCGGGGTTCCTAAATATTTGGTGTAGATCACATCCATGATCCGGTCTTCATATTCATTAAACTCAGGCAGATATGGCTTTAAAGGACTTGGAATATCGGATAAGTAAGCTTCCGATGCATCGTGAAGAAGGCAAGCCAGAGCGATATCGCTTGAATATCCTCTTGCGATTGCCTCTAAGGCACAATGGATACAGTGTCTTCCCACAGAGAAAAAGGTTTTCACATGCCCATTTCCTCTTGTGATCAAAGATAAGGCATGCGCAATATCTTTAATCTCGATATCTTCCGGTTTTATATCAATAGGAACAACCCTTAATCCGGTATATGTAGTGATATAGTTACTCTTCATTTTTCGCTTTACGGATAATATAAGCTGCGACATCCATTATAAATAAAGCTGCCATTGTGTACTTAATTGCTTTTTTAATCATATATGCTCCCCATTTCTATATTGATTTTATTATATTCCATTTTCTAAAGAATGTCTTTATAGACTGGTTGAAAGCCCATCCTTACTTTATAATATAAGTTAAGGATACCTAAGGAGGTGTTTTGATGTTTCGCACTAAACACGAATTTACCGAAGGCGAATTAAAATGCCTGGAAGATTATTTTAAGGAAAGCAGTCCCGTACCTAGAAAAAATCTAATTAAACTGGTACGGCACATTAATATGTTTAATCCTCTCCCAGATGAAACATCATGGGAATATATCTTCTTTGACCGCCAGTTAACGGATGAGCAGGTTGACTTTGCCCTAAAGATGAAACTGCGTCATCCATATACAATCAGAGAACTGGCAGAAGAAGTGGAGATGTCTTTAGATGATACAGCCCAGATGGCATATGATCTAGCCTATATCGGGTTGATTGAATACTGTAATTCACCGGGAGAAGAGGACAAAGTTCAATTGCCTGTCTTTGCTCCGGGTTCCATGGAAAATACCGTTATGACCAAGGAAAGGACCGATGCCTTTCCGGAAACAGCACCGGCATTTTTAAATTACATTCTGGACCTGCAGAAAAAGATTACCGGATTCTCTTATATGGGTGTAGCCCTGATGCGTGCCATTCCTGTACAGGCTGCCATCGAAGGAAATACTCGTAAGGCAAGTTATGAGGAAATCTCTTATTGGTTAGATAAAGCCGGCGACAGCATAGGTATTGCCCCATGTGAATGCCGTAAATTAAGACGTATGGTTGGTGAAGGAACTGCGGATCTGGAAGGCGAATGGTGCATTAACTTAGGAAACTACGCCGAAAGCTGTATCTTCATGGGTAAGGCTAGAAGAATTACCCGCCAAGAAGCCGAATCCATCCTCAAGCGTGCAGAAGAATTAGGTTATGTTCATCAATTATCCAATATTGATGGACCGGACTTTTCTTTATTTATCTGTAACTGCGCATGGGATACCTGCATGGCTTTAAAGACATCCTGGTATACCGCATCACCGAACTTGTCAAAATCGAACTATGTAGCCCAGGTCAACCCAAATCATTGTGTTGCCTGCGGAGGATGTGTAGAAGTATGTCCGCAAAACGCGGTTAAATTAGGAACTAAGTTATGCCAGATTCGTCCGGTAGAAATTGCCCAGGCAAAGACCAGTGATGATTTTGTATTCATGCCGCCAAAATACTGGCCGGGTAATGATTTCTTAACCAACCGAATCAATGTGGTTCCGGAAACCGGAACGGCTCCATGTAAGACAAACTGTCCGGCGCACATTGCCGTACAGGGTTATCTGAAAAAAGCCAACGAAGGAAAATATCGTGAAGCCTTAGAATTAATTAAAAAGGAAAATCCATTCCCTGCCATGTGCGGACGTGTATGTGCTAGATTCTGTGAACAGGTATGTACCCGTGGAGATATCGACAGTCCGGTTGCGATCGATGAAGTGAAAAAGTTTGTCGCTGATTTAGATTTAGACAGTGAAAACCGCTATATCCCTAAGAAACGCTTTAACGAAGGACATAAGGTAGCTGTAATTGGTTCCGGTCCTGCCGGTTTATCGGCTGCCTATTTCCTTGCGATATGGGGACATGATGTAACAGTATTTGAAAAAGAAGAAAAGCCGGGAGGCATGATGACATTTGGAATGCCTAGCTTCCGTCTGGATAAAAAAGTTGTTGAGGCTGAAATTGAAGTCGTTAAGGAATTAGGCGTTCATATTGAATGCGGTGTTGAAGTCGGACAAGATGTTACATTGCAGGAATTAAGGGACAAAGGCTTTAAAGGCTTCTATGTTGCGATTGGTGCACAGGGTGGCAGAAAGCTCAACGTTCCGGGTGAAGAAGCTGTAAATGTGATTTCCGGTATTGATTTCTTACGTAATACTGCCTTACATAAAACAGAACCGTTAAGCGGCAATGTGATCGTAGTAGGCGGAGGCAATGTTGCGATTGATGTAGCCCGCACGGCAATTCGCTCAGGTGCAGAGCATGTAACGATGGTATGTCTGGAACAAAGAGATGAAATGCCGGCAGCCGAAGAAGAAGTCAAAGAAGCTTTGGAAGAAGGAATTACCATTGAATGCGGATGGGGTCCTCAAAGAATCATTGATGAAAATGGTGAAGCCATTGCGGTACGCTTTAAAAAATGTTTATCTGTTAAAGACAACACCGGACGCTTTAATCCTCAATATAACGAAGATGATACCATTGTACTGGATGCCAACTATGTCTTAACATCCATCGGTCAATCCATCGAGTGGGGTAACTTATTAGAAGGCGAAAAGGTAGAATTAAATAAAAATAAGACTGCCAAAGCCGATGCATGGACTTATCAGACAGCCCAGCCGGATGTATTTGTAGGTGGAGATGTTTATACCGGACCTAGCTTTGCGATTTATGCGATTGCGGCAGGAAAAGAAGGTGCCGAGTCGTTACATCGCTACGTTTGGGAAGGTCATGATCTGAAATTAGGTCGTGTTAAACGGGATTACAGCTATATCGATAAAGACAATATCGTAATCGCCAGCTATGACCGCTCACTTCGCGGTGTACCTGGTAAAGATCCGGAAAAAGTGAAGACTTTCAGCGATGAAAGACTAACCTTTACCGAAGATCAGGTTCGTCATGAAACTGTCAGATGTTTAAGCTGCGGTGCTGCCAAGGTGGATGAAAAGTTGTGTATCGGATGCGGATTATGTACCGTACAGTGTAAATTTGATGCGATTACCCTGAGAAAAGATGAAGAAGTTTGGGGTACACCATACGAGAAATTAGTACCGAAGGTACTGAAGGAAGAGGTCAAGAAAACTCACCGTCTTCTTATGAAGAAGGTCAACGGTTAATATGCACGAAATCAGTGTTCTGCAAAAGGCAGTGGATCTGGCAGAAGAGGTTGCCAATGAAAACAATGTAGATCAAATCGCCTATATCACACTCGATGTAGGTGAACTCAGCGGCTACCTGCCTGTATTTTTCGAAAAGTATTATCCGATTGTGATAGAAAATCGACCTATCTTCAAAGATTCGCAGTTAATTATTCATACAGTACCCGGTGAGGCTCTGTGCAAAGATTGCTCAGCAATGTACAACGTCCTTGCCAATAAAGGGGTTTGTCCAAAATGTGGATCCCGACATAAAAAAATACTTGGGGGAACACAATTCGCATTAAAAGAAATTGGATATATGTAATATGAAATTACCGGAGAAGGGTTTATCCCCTCTCCGGTTTTCTATTGAATCGCAATGTATTTTTGAAGGCGACTGTGTGGCTTGTCAGGTATTGTCATCGCAAGCCTTCCCTGTTCTAAAAGTAGATGTATGTATTTTCTAACGGATTTCTTTTCCTTGTAGCCAAGATATCCAGCAATTTCAAGTATACTTCGCGGGACAGAACAAAATGACAAAATCATATTAACTGCTTCCTTATTTGATAATTTGACTGGGGTATTTTCTGCTCTGACTGGGGTATTTTCTTCCCCGACTGGGGTATTTTCTTCCCCGACTGGGGTATTTTTATCTCTGACTGGGGTATTTTTATCTCCGACTGGGGTATTTTTGTCTCCGACTGGGGTATTTTTATCTCCGACTGGGGTATTTTCTTCCCCGACTGGGGTATTTTTATCTCCG
>CACYBS010000054.1 GCA_902772725.1 Erysipelothrix rhusiopathiae | reverse complement strand
CCCTTATCCATTCCATATAAAAGAAAAGCTAAAACATTAATAATCAAGTAATAATAGATCATATTTCTACTACTCTTCCTGTTGATAAATAATCTAATTGTGATTTCATTGTCTTTTTTAGATATTCATAAGGCCCAACACCGGTACAGTGACAGGTATAATACATCGTATTATACGCTGATAAGCCTTGAGAATATCGATCTAATTTATCGCTGTCCTTTTCCGGGTCTAATCTCATTAAATGGAATCCTCCGATTAAGATATCCGGATGAATCCGATCCATAATATTTAAAATTCCCTTATGAGAACATCCGCTGATACATATCTTTCGATTACTATCTTGAATCATTAGATACTGTTCATGGCGAAAATCTTCCGGTATTTCTATTCCGTTTCGAACAGTTGATAAACCGTTGGCATAAACCGGATATTTCATCGGCTGTTCAAAGAATGAAACAATAGATAATTCTTCATCTAAAACAATATCTTTTGATACCTTAATCAAGCGCTCATTCTTTTCCAGAGAAGGATCAATTCCGATGTTTTTAGGGCCATGAAGGTGGGTTTCAAAGACATATGGATTCACATATATATTGGCCTTAGAATTGTTCTCTAAGAAGGTTTTAAGGCCTCCTCCATGGTCATAGTGACCATGACTGAGAACACAGATATCCACTTCCCCTATATCAATACCTAAACGTTTCGCATTTCCCAAAAACAAGGAACTCTGTCCGGTATCAAATAGTATTTTATGAAGCTTTGTTTCGATATATAAAGATAAACCATGTTCTACCGGAAAATCACAACTTGTGGTATTTTCCGTTAATACTGCGACTTTCATTGTGGCTCCTTTGTGACATGCACCCATTTTTCATAATTCGTATATTTTTCCAATTCTTCAAGGTTTAGTTTTACTGCAGAATTGGGAGAACCGGCTGCCGGAAACAGTTTGTCCAATTGTTTTAAAGATTCATCTAAATACACCTTTACATTATCATTAACCGCAAAAGGACAGACACCGCCCATCGGATGACCGATCTGCGATATCAATTCATCCTGCTTGATCATCTTAGCCTTACATTGAAATTCTTTCTTATATTTAGAGTTATCAATTCTGGCATCTCCTGCCACCTCAATCACAATCGGACCATCCGATGCCATAAATGCCATGGACTTAACGATGTCCTTTTCTCTACAGTTTAATACCTTGGCAGCTAATTCTACCGTAGCTGAGCTTGAATCAAATTCTATGACACGGTCTTCCATACCGTATTGTTTAAAATATTCTTTTACTTTTTCAATTGCCATGAGTATTACCTCCGTATGTTTTATTTTACCTTAAAACAAAAAGATTGAAACCCTTTGAATTTTCTTATAGGATAAAGCCATGGCAAGAATATTTGAAGATGTGATATCGACGACCGAGATCAAAAAATCAAAATTTATCTGTTATTTACATCGAACTAACAGCGAAGAGGATGCCCGTGACTTTATTAAATATGTGCGTAAAAAACATCCTCAGGCAACCCATGCCTGCACCGCAATGGTCATAGGAAATATCGTTCGATCCAACGATGACGGAGAACCTTCCGGAACCGCAGGACATCCTATGTTAGATGTATTGACAGGAAACAATTTAGAGGATATTTTAGCAGTGGTAGTACGATACTTCGGAGGCATTAAGCTAGGAACAGGCGGTTTAGTTCGTGCCTACAGCGGCAGTGTCAAGGATGCCTTAAGTCAGGCTCATTTAACAGAAATGACCGTATTTAAAGAATATGCCATCACTTTTCCATATGATATGATTGGAAAAATGGATCAATTCTTCCGAAGCCGTAATATCGAAGTAGTTGAAAAAGAATATGATGAATCGGTTACTTACTATTATCTTGTCACAGATGATATAACCAAACTGTTAAAAGAAATATCGAATGGACAGATTGAGCCTTTATATATTGAAGATATTGAAAAAGAACAGGTTATTGAAAAGATATAACTGAAAGGAGACCACTATGGATAGCTTTATTTTTATGTTTTTAATTGTGATGATTATTTCAACAATTTTATCCGTTGTAACAAGACATCCTGAATTTTTTGGATTTCTTTTACTATTTTATTTCATCCGTCGTTTAATGATGCCAAGGCGAAGAATTTCGCGTACATATTACTATACAACTCATAACCCTAATGACGATGAGACAAATAGAAGAAACGAATACAGAAACGATGATAGAAGAAATAACGATAACAGAACTTCCGATAACAGAAACGATACCAACAACAACTACCAACAAAGAGCAGAAAACCTCGAACACAATGCCCATGTCGATGTTCGCCCGCCGATGCAGGGTTCTATTGATGTAGAATACACCGAAGAAGTAGAAGAGGATCTTCCAGAATGATCCGGGCAAACGCAATCGGATATGCAGGCGAGGTCAAAGAATTACTTCAAAAGTCCATGTTGACAATGACACGGCGTGAAATTGATATCTGGATGGATGAGGTCTTTGAACCGGAAAATATGCTGCTGTATATCGAGGATGATATCGTAACATCCTGTATGCAGATTAAGAAAAGAAACTATTCGTATCAAAAACAAATTTGCAGAGCATCTGTCATAACGCTGGCATGTACATTGCCGGATTATCGGCAAAGAGGCCAATTTATGGCACTGCTGGATGCGTTTCTAGACCAGGCTGCAGTCAATGATCTTGTCAGTATGGTCTATACATCAACACCGAAACTGTTTGAACAGAGAAGCTTTTTACCTATATCGCATACAAAGCTGTATCGTATCAATAGTTCTAAGTGCCAGAAAGGCAGTGACTACCATGTACACTCCTGGACAGATAAGATTGATTTATACGACACCTATCTGAAATTTATGGACTACTTCGACGGAAGTATTATTCTCACAAAAAAAGAATTTGAAGCTAAGCTTCATTATGAATTATCCTGCCGTAAAAAGATTGTATTCATGAAAGACCATGGAGAAATTCAGGGATTTGCGATCTATAAGAACTGTAAGGATTATGTTCGAATCGATGTACTGGTTTATTTTAATGCGGATGCGATTTATGACTTATTCCGTTATTTATCCATTCGAACTGAATTGATTAATTTCACGGTTACGGAAGATGAACGCTTTGAAAAGCTG
>CACYBS010000053.1 GCA_902772725.1 Erysipelothrix rhusiopathiae | reverse complement strand
TGCCAGCATTCCTTCTTTGTTAGGGAGTGCAGACAGTTTTTGAATTGTAGCTGCATCAACTGTTTCTCCGTCAACAACACCGTTCTTTAAAACGAGTTTGTCATGTCCTTTGGCAAACTTTGCCAAAACACGTGCAGGAGCAACAGGATCTTTACCAAATGCGATAGCGTTTGGTCCTACCAATGTTTCGCTGAATTCATGGTAGCCAAGCTTGTCTGAAGCACGACGTACAAGTGCGTTTTTGTATACTTTGAATTCTACATCTTCAGCACGTAATGCACGACGAAGTTCAGTAACTTCAGCAACTGTTAAGCCGCGGTATTCAACTACGACAACAGAACTTGCTTTCTCCATTTTTTCAGCTAAAGCGTCTACGGCAGCTTCCTTCTGTGCAAGGATATCCTTGTTCATCGTTCTACCTCTTCTTTCTTTATATTGTAACAATATTCAAAAGAAAACCCGTACCAAAGTACGGGATAAAAATGCGTTCGTTCGGCATCAATCCTCGGTAACATGATTAAGACTTGCGTCCGTTACTGTCTTTGGAATATTGATAACAATCAATTGTCAAATAATTATCTCTTTTCTACTTCAACATGAACACCAGGGCCCATAGTAGCAGAGAGAACCAAATTCTTAATGTATCCGCCCTTAACTGTTGCAGGACGTACACGTAACATCTGGTTATAAATTGCGTTGAAGTTTTCAACCAACTGCTTATCTTCAAAGCTTGCTTTTCCGATCATAACGTTGATGTTTCCTTCACGGTCAACACGGTAAGTAACTTTACCTTTCTTGATTTCGTCAATCGCATTGGCAAGATCCATAGTTACTGTACCTGTCTTAGGGTTTGGCATTAAGCCTTTAGGACCTAATAAACGACCTAAACGTCCAAGTTTTCCCATCATGTTTGGTGTTGCAACCAATACATCAAATTCAAGGAATCCCTTAGAGATTCTGTCGATTAAATCCTGTCCGCCGACTACATCTGCACCGGCATCTTCAGCTTCCTTAGCTTTGTCACCTTCAGCAACAACGGCAACGCGCTGAGTTCTTCCTGTTCCGTTTGGCAATACCATAGCGCCACGGATCATCTGGTCAGCATGACGAGGGTCAACGTTTAAACGGAAGTTAACTTCTACGCTGGCATCAAACTTAACGGTAGCTGTCTGTTTTACAAGAGCAACTGCTTCTTCGATTGGATAGTTACGGGAACGATCAACCAAGTTAGCAGCCTCTTTAAATCTTTTACTGTGCTTTGGCATTTCTATTCCTCCTATTCGAATCCTTCAATCTTGATACCCATATTGCGAGCAGTACCTGCAACAACGCGCATTGCTGCTTCTACATCGTTCGCATTTAAGTCCGGCATCTTGTATTCAGCAATTTCTCTTAACTGATCAACTGTGATCGTTCCGGCGATATCTTTCTGGTTTCCGCTTGCCTTCTGGATACCTGCAGCTTTTTTCAACAGGTTAGCAGCCGGTGTAGTTTTTAATACAAAGTCAAAGCTCTTGTCTTCGTATGCAGTAATAACTACAGGAACGATGTCTCCACGACGATCTTTAGTAGCTTCGTTAAAAGCTGTACAGAACTGCGGCATGTTGATTCCGGCACTTGCTAAAGCAGGACCCGGTCTTGCGCCGCCGGCTGCAAACTGAAGTTTACAAACCTTTGCAACTCTTTTTCTTGACATAAGACGCACCTCCTATAATCTGGTCTTATGCAGTGGTCTTAACGAGTGGTTGCACTCACTCTGCCACGCATGCTCCATAATTCTACAAAAATCCGATACAAAGTTCAAGTAGTTTTTCGAAAAACAGATAAATCACACTCATAAAACACAAGGATTCTATATATTACCTTTCTTTTGTAATGTACAGATAAATCGGAAGTCCCAGCAGCGTAATGGTAACACTGGCAAATGCCATCCATCGACCGACCGAACCTGAAAGAAATAATTGACTTCCAATCACAAACAAACCGCTGACAATCGCCAGAGCGGGAACAATTGGGTATCCCGGAACCTTGTATTTTCTTTCATATTCCGGATGTTTACGGCGCATCGTGATTACACAGCAGAATGTCAAGGTATAAAAAATCCAACAGGAAAAGGTGCCGATATCCGTTAATAGATCAAATTGACCGATCAAGGAATACAATGCTGCAAGCGTTCCGACCAAAATAATCGAATTTGCCGGAACCTGCTTATTATTCAATTCTGCGAAAAACGAGGATGCCGGCAGCAATCCTTCACTTGCCATATAATAAGCTACCCGTGAGCCTGATAACAGGAAGCCATTGGCAGCACCGATTACAGAAACAATGATACCGATCGCGATAATCTTCCCTCCTGAGCTGCCAAATAATTTGATAGCTACAGCGGCTGCAGGTGATTCAATATTCATTAACTCATTTGCAGGAATGACGCGAATATAAGCTATATTGATCAAAAGATAAACAGCCATGATGATACTGACGCCTCCGACAATAGCCTTTGGAAGATCTTTTGCGGGATTTTTCATCTCTCCTGCTATGGCTCCTACATTGGTCCAGCCCTCAAACGCGAATAATACCGCCAGTAATGTTGTGCCTAATGCTGATGCAGCATTGATATTTTCTCCAACCAGAGGTGTAAACATAGGAGCTGTACTGTCTCCAAACAGTAAACCGGTAATAATAATCAAAATCAGTGGTATCAATTTACAGGCGGTAGATACAATTTGGAACCTTCCTGCCAACTCAGATCCAATGACATTCAATATCACAACACCGGCAATAACGAAAAGACACACCGGGATTGAAATATTCACATTCAATAAGCTGGATAACTCTGTTCCCACCTTGACTCCATATCCTGCAAGATAAGCCGGATAAAAGATAATAATCTGCATCCATCCGGCAAGAAAGCCGAGTCTTTTATCATATACTTCCGAAAGATAAGTAACCATTCCTCCCGTGCGGGGAATCATAACGGCGATCTCCGCAAAGGTCAATGCGCCAAAGATACTGATGATACCGCCAATGATCCAGGATAATAAGCCAAGTCCTGCCCCTCCCCCTGTTGCCCGGTATATGGCATAGGGTTTAAAGAATACTCCGGCTCCGATAACACATCCCACTACAACAGATACCGCAGACAATACACCTAGATTTTTTTTCATTACTTTTCTGTTATCCATCGTTTTCACACTTTCTGTAATAAACTGCTGCATACTCAATTCAGCCCTTAAAAAAAGCCACATTTGCAGGAAATATGGCTTTATAGAATTCGGATCATATGATCTAAAAGCAGATACATATTTTCGCCGAATTTCAAATTTTGATGATAATGACCGAAGAACCACAATTTAAAAGATACCGTTCTCATGACCTCATCCAGATAATCTGTCATGATGTTTTGATCATACATGTCTGCCGGGAATAAATTTTGAATTGATGTCGGTCCGCAATGCGTTAATATCACATCTACATCATTGCCATGGGCTTCCAGATTTTTTCTTCCGTAATCGATTTCTTCCGCAGTCGGTAATTCTTCTTTCCACCAGGTATAATGATTTACACGATACGGAATTTTCTCTTTGTGATATTTTTCTGCCAGTATTTCATCTTCCGGATCATCAGGATCTAAGATACCGCCTTCGACATCATGAGATGTAGCTCCTCCAAAACAATAAAAGCTGATTCCATCGATATTAAAGATTTCTCCCCGCATTAAATGAATAATGCTCGGGCGGATAAAATGCACCTTACCGCCTTTCCACTCTGATACTTCCAACGCATTCAACATATCAAAGTTTTCATGATTGCCATCGATCCACAACAAAGTAAACGGAAGCGAATCCAGCCAATTTAAGGCGTTGGTCATCATTTCTGATTTATCCCAATATCCGAAGTCACCTAATACGATCAGATAATCATCTTTTGTCATATTTTTCTGTTCCGGAAAACATTCCTCGGTAAAGCGAGAAAAATCTCCGTGACAATCTCCAGTTATATAAATCATTTAGATTTCCTCTCTATCATATTTTTACGTTTTTTGAATTATTTAAATTATACAATTGAAAGAGAAAAAATAAAAATGAAATGACAATAAAAAAAAGCCGATTACTCGGCTTTCATTGTTAAGTGGTGACGCGTACGGGATTCGAACCCGTGAGTGCATGCGTGAAAGGCATGTGAGTTAACCGTTTCTCCAACGCGCCATTATTGACCTGCTCAGCAAGGCTTTTATATATTAGCACGTCGTTAAACCATGCGCAAGTCTTTTTTTGATTTTTCTCAACTTCTCTTAATGATTTGAATTGCTGCACAAATTAATTCTGTATCCGCATTTTCATCTTCCAGTAAAGCGTAGGCATTAGACATCATCTTTAAATACTGCGGATCTTCTGCCAGTCTTTTTTTATCAGGATTGGTCAACAATGTATAAAGCTCTCCCCTTGCCCTAAAATAAGCATATTCTTCATCAATCTCATCAATCAGCTTTCCTAAAGGCCACAATGAATTGGATGGAGTGATCACAGCCTTGCGGGGAATATCAAATCCATTTGCTGATAATACTTGATTGAATTCCTTAATCTCTTCCCGATCCATTCCGTCAATCAGAATAAGTGTATTGTTCTTTGCGGGAATAAATGTCTTTTCTACTATTAATACATCTTGAATCTCTGTATCCAGACATTCATCTCCGATAAGCTTGAACGGATACCCATGTTCATCCAGTAAAGCTTCCAGATTTTCCTTATCAATATCCTTTCCTGCATAAATTATCAACATTTCACTCTCTCCTTTTTGACATCCCAACCGAATATATATAATATTTATACCAAGAAATGCGATAACGGGCAATTCTTTCAAGGAGATGGTCAATCAATGAAAAAAATATTTACTTTCTTTATTATGTTATCGATGATATTTTCACTCACGGCATGTTCCTCTAAGAACAAAGATGATGTTATTCTGTTTTTCGATGCACTGGATAATACGCTAAAAGCTGATTCAGGGCATATCAACGGAAAGGTGGACATGAAAGGAGATTCTCCATACACGATATCTTTTGACATTCAATTCATTCAGGTCGGCGATATTCAAATTGCCGCAGTAATGGATCTGGAAGCAGGCGGAAATGTTCAGAAAGACTTCCTGGACTTCTACATCAAAGATGGGAAAACATATTTAAATTCCTCAGGCACAAAAACACAGAGCGTTGTTGAAAATATCGGATTGGAAAGAAATAAAAAGATTGCGGTATATAATCCATTTTTAAGCTTTAATGATGATGAATTAAATTCCTTCTTTAAATCTTCATCAAAAAACGGTAATACATATACCTATGATATCGATGCCAGAAGGCTTACTACATTAATTGATGCCTACGGTACATTTAACGCATCTAAAGCACAGGTTACAGCAGATATTGATAACGAGCTGTTAAATTCTGTCAGTCTTCACGTAGTAGGTGAACAGAATATCAATGAACAAAAAACCGATATTGATCTAACCGTTAAATTCAGTGTTGAACAGCTCAATTCCCTGGATCATATTGATTTTCCGGACGATTTAGACACCTATATCAAAGAATAAGACAAAGGACTCCAAAATCCTTTGTCTTTTCATTTAAAAAGGCAGAATTAACTTCTGCCTAGTATTCCAGTTTCTTAATTTTTTCCCAGGTGAACTGAGGATCTCCGAAATGTCCGTAACAGCTGGTTTTGTGATAGATCGGTTTTCTAAGATCCAGCTCATCAATAATGTTTTCAACTTCAAAGTTAAAGTTTTTCTTGACGATATCTAAGATAACCTCATCATCAAATACACCGGTTCCGAAAGTATCCACGCATAAGGAAATCGGTTCTTTCATACCAATCGCGTAAGATACCTGAACTTCTGCTCTGCGGGCTAACTTATTGGCAACGATATTCTTGGCAACATAACGGCAATAGTACGCAGCGCTTCGATCCACTTTTGTCGGATCTTTAGATGAGAAGCATCCTCCGCCGATTCTTCCGCGTCCGCCGTAAGTATCACATACAATCTTACGTCCTGTTGTTCCGGAATCTCCAAAAGAGCCGGCTAACACGAAGCTTCCGCTTGGATTGATATAATACTTAGTATTCTCATCCAGGTATTTTTCATCAAGGCTTGGCTTAATAACTTCTTCCATAACCAGTTTCTTGATTTCATCCTGTGTAATATCTTCAGTATGTGAAGTCGATACGACAACCGTATCAATACGCTTGATTTCATCATTTTCATATTCGATGGAAACCTGCGTTTTTCCATCCGGTTTTAATCTTGGATTGGAACGGAATACTTTATGCAGCTGACGAGCCAGCTTATGCGCATAATAAATCGGAAGCGGCATTAATTCATCATTTTCATCACAGGCATAACCAAACATGATACCCTGGTCACCGGCCGCAATCTCATCCTTGTTAACCGCATTATGGATTTCCGGAGACTGCTGGTTGACTACAACTGTCACATGGTATTCTTCCGGATAACCGATACGCTTAATTTCATCTAAAGCTACCTGGGCATAATCAATTTTTGCCTTGGTGTTAGCTTCACCGTAAATCAATACAAAATCATCCTTAATCGTACATTCTACAGCCATATTGGAATATGGATCCTGCTCCAATGCCTTGTCTAAGATCGCATCTGCAACTTGATCGCAAATCTTATCCGGATGTCCTTCAGTAACACTTTCACTGGTAAATACGTAGTTCTTCATCCTTTTCCACCAAAAAAAAAAATACTTCCAATAAGAAGTATCCTCGAAAATCTCTATACTTCTTATCGCTGCCAGCTGGACCACCTTGTACAAAACAGGTTGGTGTGGGTTCATAGAGCTGACTCTCTAGCCCATCTCTTGATAATGCATCCATATTTAAACATGATTAAATAGATAAATCAAGCAATATCCCCTGCCAATAATAAAAAGGCAGATTACTCTGCCTTGTCCAATAAACTCTTAATGATAAAATAGCGTATCACACCGAATATCGCCACACCGATTCCGATATAGGATATATTTTCCTGGTGTGCAAAAAATCCAAACAGAATCAATACAACGCCAAGCCCGGCTAACTGCAGCTGCTTGAACAATACTCTCTGTTCATCATTCATTATGATACTTTAGATCCGTTTTTGGCAGCTGAATCAACCGTGATCAATCTCAGCTTATCATCATCCGTAGCACACAGAATCATGCCCTGTGATTCCACTCCACGAAGTTTTACCGGCTTGAGGTTGGCAACCAGGACAACCTGCTTTCCGATCATCTCTTCCGGCTTATAGGATTTTGCGATACCGCTGACAACCTGACGAACTTCGCCGCCTAAATCAATCTGTTCAACTAACAGACGGTCTGCCTTAGGATGCGGCTTACAATCGATAACAGTACCGATTCTTAAATCTAATTTTGCAAAATCATCAATAGTAATTTCAGGAAGCTTTTCCTCTTCAACCGGCTTCGGTTCTTCTTTTGGTTTGTTTAAATCGGACTCAATTCTTTCTAACATTTCTTTTTCATCAATGCGGGCAAATAAGATCTCCGGTTTTTTCACAACCTTTGTAGAATCCAAATTGCCGAAAGTTTCCAAAGACTCTAAGCTCTTTTGTTCAGTACCGATGGAAACAAGGATCTTTTCAGCCGTTTCAGGCATAAATGACTGCAGCAATACAGCCGCAAAGCGAATGCTCTCTAACAGGTTGTAAAGCACTGTTGCCAGACGATCTTTTTTAGCCTCATCTTTCGCTAAAACCCATGGAGTCGTCTCATCGATATATTTGTTGCATCGTTTCAATAATACGAAGATTTCATCCAAGGCATCCCCTACATGAAGTTCATCCATCAGCTTTTCAACACGCTTCGGTGTATCCAGTGCAAGAGAAATCAACTCTTCATCTACCGGCTCTGCAACCTTTGGATTGGATACTTCACCCTTGAAGTATTTGTTGCTCATAGAGATGGTACGGTTCACAAGGTTTCCTAAAACGTTCGCAAGATCTGAGTTGGTTCTTTCAATCATCAGATCCCAGGTAATCGTTCCATCCTGGGCAAACGGCATTTCATGCAGGCAGAAGTAACGAACGGCATCTACGCCGAAGTATTTTACTAAATCTTCTGCATAAATCACATTGCCTTTGGATTTACTCATCTTGCCATCGCCAATCAACAGCCAAGGATGACCGAAGACTTTCTTTGGCAGCGGTTCATTTAATGCCATCAACATAATCGGCCAGTAAATCGTATGGAAACGAACGATATCTTTACCGATAATATGCACGTCTGCCGGCCAGTATTTCTTATATTTCTCACCATGGTTGCCATCGCAATCATATCCGATACCGGTGATATAGTTACTTAAGGCATCAATCCATACATATACGACATGTTTTGGATCAAAATCAACAGGAATACCCCATGTAAAGCTGGTACGGGACACACATAAATCCTGTAGACCCGGCTTAATGAAGTTATTGATCATTTCGTTTTTACGAGATGCAGGCTGAATAAAATCAGGATGTGTATCGTAGTATTCTACTAAGCGGTCAGCATATTTGCTGAGCTTTAAGAAATAAGCTTCTTCACTTGCCTTCTGCACCGGTCTTCCGCAGTCCGGACAGCAGCCATCCACCAGCTGAGATTCTGTCCAGAAAGATTCACACGGAGTACAGTATAAACCTTCGTAAGTCGATTTATAAATATCTCCCTGATTATATAAACGTTTAAAGATCTTCTGAATCTGTCTTTCATGATAAGGCTGGGTTGTGCGGATGAAGTTATCATAGCTTACATTCATCAAGTCCCAGTTTTTCTGAATCATACCGGCAACACGGTCAACAAATTCTTTTGGAGTAATGCCTTCTGCCTTAGCCTTCTCTTCAATTTTCTGACCATGCTCATCAGTTCCGGTCTGGAAATAAACATCATATCCCTGTGCTCGTTTATAACGGGCAATCGCATCACTCAAAATAATCTCATAGGTATTTCCGATATGAGGTCTTCCTGAGGTATAAGCAATTGCGGTAGTTAAATAATAAGGTCCTTTATTCATAATTATCCCTCCCTAATATAAAAAGCTTTCATCCAAGGACGAAAGCTTCGTGGTACCACCTTAGTTCATGCATAAAATGCACCTCAAATTCGTTAACGCCGAATTACGTCTCTTCCTACCCGCTGTTCGAAAGAAAAGGCTCCCAGTCCATCTTCCTATTGTTCCAATAACGGAATTTCACCTGCATCCGCTCTCTGTGTATTTTCCCAAATAGTACTCTACTGTTCCCAGCCGTATAGCGATTGTATTATACGATAATTCATTTAGTAACGGCAAGTACTTTCAAGATAAAAAAGAGTTCAGTCGAAACTGAACTCTCAATTAACTTTATTGTGCGCCTTTTGTAAGGATACGAATCAATGGAAGCGCCTTTTCCGGACAGCTTGTTACACCAAGCTGACGTTCCGGATGTCTGTCTCCATGGAAATCGCTGCCGCAGGAAATGAATAAGTTATTCTTTTGGGCAATCTTTAATAAAGCCGCAATCGTTTCATCATGCATATCCGGTCCGAAACATTCAATACCATCGATGCCGAGTGCAACGATTTCTTCAATAACCTCATCACTGATGAAATCAAGATGCCATCCGGATAATACCGCAATACCACCTGAATCATGAATTGCCTGAATCGTACGGGTTAAATCAGGATATGCAGCATATACATAACATGGTCCACCCTGATCAAAGGTTTCAGAACGGAATCGCTCTCTTGCCTCATTTTCACTGCGTGATGCATTGATGTATTTCTTAATCAGCGGTAAGTTACGAACCTGTTCATTATCGAATGCCATTTCCGTAATATCCATATCGGTAATCGTCTGGAATCTGGAATTGGACATAATTGCTTCTACATCGATCTTCAAGCCGGAGTATTCTTCAAATTTCTCAACTCTCTGTAAAGACAATTCTTTTTCTCTGGTCAAAGATTCTTTTTCCAAACCATAGAAAATTTCACTGTTCCAGTCGATATAGTAACCTAATACACGGATGCGGATATCCTGATATTGAGAATCAATTTCAACACCCGGAATATATTGAATTCCATACATTTCCGCAAATCTTACAGCCGGGGCATTTCCTCTTGCACAGTTATGGTCTGTAATGGAAATAACTTCCATACCTCTCTGGCTGGCCTGCTTAAAGATTTCTTCTACGCTGTAGGTACCATCGTCACTGTAGCTGGAGCGAATATGTAAATCAATCGGAGTAATCGATAACTGGCGTGCTTCCGTTGTACGCTGTTCTCTTGCCGGAGCAGCTTTTTTGCCCTTAGGAGCAGCTTTCTTACCCGGAATCGGTAAATCTTCATCCGGATCGCGAACTGTCGCAATACCCAGCAGGGTATCAAAAATAGACTGCTGGTTTGGCATCACCAAAACAATCAGTAAACATAACAGCCACCAGATAATGATACCGATGATTTCAAAGAAATATCCGATCAGAATAAGCGGCAGACCGATATTTAATGCCTGACGCAGTGCCAGAATCAAGGCGTTAGCTTCGCGTTTATTCTTTCTGCGAACAAACCTTAGATTCATAAATGCATATCCAATCGATTTACCTCCTGTTGTGGCAGTAATTAATCCTAATAAGATAACACTTGTCACAAACATCAGTGCAAACATGATGTAATATAAGCTGGTAAAGAAATTCGGCGGCAGAAGACCGCAAAGTATCAGTAAAAATTCAATAATCCAAATATAAACAGGTAATAAACATAAGTTTATATCGATCATAAATGCGAACATATGATCCAGATAATCCGGTATGCTCCTTCTTAATAATTTAGCGTTTTTATATCCCCCAGATCTATAGTACTGAGATTTTTTTCTCAGATAGATCGTAAAATCTTTGAGATTGTATTCTTTATCCCCCATGCAATCACAAACCTTTCCTTAGATACTATAACAGAAAAGTCCCATGAAAAAAAGAGGCATTATTATCTGCCTCTTTGCTTACGATAAAATAATCCGGATGCCAGTGCGCTGAATCCTGCTAACATCGCAAATAATCCTGTTTGTGTAGATACACCCGTATTGACACGATTAATTGCTCCCGATGCAATCTGCTGGGCCTGTTGAAGCAATGATTGATAACTTACTCCTACCGATGACATCAAGATGGAATTGATTTCATTCTGTACCGATGCCGGTAAATTATTCCATTCTTTTAAGGAACCGATAATGCGTGTGTAATTGGATGGTGTTGCTGCCGTATAAATATTTCCTGCTCCATCTTTCAGGTATCGATCTACGAAACTTTGAGCTGCTGAAGTATCTTGAGAGCTATCAGAAGTTGTCTCCATTTTTTCGACAACCGGTGCTTCCGTATCTGCGACAGGCGCTGCCTGTTCAACAGCAGGTGAAGACAGCTCTTCAATCGGAACTACTTCTTCAACAACTGGTTCAACACTCTCAACAACCTCCGGAGTTATCTCCTCCACAGGTGCGGTTACTTCTTCTAAAGTTTCAGTCTGGGCTGGTTCTGATTTTGCCAGCATCGTTAAAAGCGGAGATTCGCTCACAGATACCGGTTCAGCTATCACTTCCAGGGTTTGCGGCGCTTCCATAGCAGCTGGATATACCGCTGCCAAAACAACAGGTTCTGCACTTTCTTGAACAGCTTCCTCTAAAGCAGTTTCTGCTTCTGCCGGTATTTCTTCCGTTACAGCTTCTTCAGCCGGCAAAGTTTCAACCGGTACTTCCTCTACAGGGGCTTCTACTGCTGCCTGTTCCACTTCAGCCTGAAGAGCAGCCTGTTCCATCTCGGCCTGGGCAGCTGCTTCCATTTCAGCCTGCAGAGCAGCCTGCTCTATTTCGGCCTGAGCTGCTGCTTCCTGTTCTAATATCGTTTGTACTTCCATTGCCTGATTAAAATAATCTTCATAGCTTCTATGCGCATCCGATTCAATCAAAATCGAATTGATCGCATTGGCCATATCCGGATTATTAATGCAGTAATCATCATAGAAAGGCTTACCGGCCAGAATAATTCCGTAATTATCCCGATTGACTTCCATAATCAATGCCGGTACTTCTTCGTTAAACTCGTTTAATACTCTCACCGAACAGAATACGTTAATAAAATCTTCCGGTGTATTAATAACTACATCCGGTCCCGGATAAACGACTTCCATGACCGGTTTTGCATAAATCACACCCGGCAGTGCCATTGCGGAAACTGCCAGTGCTGCTGCGATTTTATATTCCAAGTGTTTCTTCATAAATATCACTCCTCAGAATAGTACCTCTTTAATTTTACCGTAAAAATGGTTTACGGTCTAGTCCCAGTGCTCCCTGACAAGCTTGCGTGCCATAAGATCACTTTCTTCCAGCTGGTCGTAAGTAGGATCTTCAATATACGGAATATTGTCTAAAGCGTAGAGAATACTTTCTTCTATTTGCAGGAAGGATATCTTCTCTTTTAAGAACAATTCAACGGCCTGCTCGTCTGCCCCATTAAATACGGCTCCCAAATTGCCCTCTTTTCTTCCGATTTCATATGCGGTTCTTAAAATCGGATACCTGTCATAGTCCATCTTCTGGAAGTGCATCGTTAATGTTTCCGTCAGGTCCAATGGCTTATCTTCCTTTAATACCGGTCTTTCCGGGTAACACAGCGCATATTGAATTGGCAGACGCATATCTGCTGAACCAATCTGAGCGATAACCGCGTTGTCGTTATACTCCACCATAGAATGAACATAGCTTTCTCTATGAAGTACGACATCAATCTGATCAAAAGGCATTTCGAATAAATAATGGGCCTCTATCACTTCAAATCCCTTATTGACCATTGTGGCGCTGTCCACGGTGATGCGCTTTCCCATAGACCAGTTGGGATGATTTAAAGTCTGTTCAACTGTAACATCAGTAAGTTCACTTCGCTTTTTATCGCGGAAGCTTCCGCCACTGGCAGTAATAATTAATCGTTTTACATCTTTTTTATCGTTTCCCTGCAGGCATTGGAAAATAGCGGAATGCTCAGAATCAATCGGATATAACTTTCTGCCCGTCTTTTCTAACATTTTCCGTACCAGCATACCTCCGGCAACCAGAGATTCCTTGTTGGCAAGAGCTACATCAATATTTTTTTCTAAAGCTGCAAGAGTTGGTTTTAAACCTCTAAATCCTACCACCGCATTGACTAACAGATCAAAGTCGCAGTTTTCAATACACTTCACCATGGCATCACTTCCATAATATACATTTTGGGCATCAAAGACTGTGTCATCCTTTATATCGACGCCAACGGTTTGAATGGATGGAAACTCTTTGACAACAGCCGATAATTTTTTCGTCTGTCTTCCTGCGGTAACTCCTACCAATTCAAATTGATCCGGATGCTGGCGCACAACATCGATGGTTTGGGTTCCGATAGAACCGGTTGCACCTAATAATAATATTCTTTTCATTTCATCACCTTAAAAGATAAAAGGACCTATAAAAGGCCCCTTATTCTATTCAAATGGAATTGGTTTTAAATCCCAAATTTCTTCTGCGTATTGCGCAATTGTACGGTCACTTGAGAAATAACCGGACTTCGCAATGTTAATCAACATTGTACGAGCCCACTTACTCTTATCCGTATAACGCTTCTGAACCTGACGCTGTGCAAATACATACGCATCAAAGTCAGCTAATACATAGAATTCATCATTACGTAACATCAAATCGTTGTAAATTAACTGGAATTCATCCGGATTACGTGACCATGTTCCGTTCTTTAATGAATCAATCAAGCGTCTAATTCTATAGTTGTTGTGATAGATATCCCAAACATTGTATGAATTTTCTTTCTGAACTTCATGAATATCTTCTACATGCAGACCAAAGATTTCCGCATTTTCATATCCAACCTGTTCAACGATTTCAACGTTTGCTCCATCTAAAGTACCTAATGTGATAGCACCATTCATCATGTACTTCATGTTACCGGTACCACTTGCCTCTTTACCTGCTGTAGAGATCTGTTCACTGACATCTGCCGCATTTAAAAGAATTTCAGCAACGGATACCGAGTAGTTTGGAATAAAGACAACTTTTAAGTAAGCGTTGGTTTCAGGGTCAGCGTTGACCTTTTGAGCAACCATATTGATTAATTTGATGATTTCCTTCGCTAATGCATAGCCCGGAGCCGCTTTTGCGGAGAAGAAGAATGTTCTAGGAACAATACGGAAACTTGGTTCCTCCTTCATCTTCAGGTATAAATGCATAATCTGGAAGATATTCAATAACTGACGCTTGTAAGCGTGCAGACGCTTAGCCTGGCAGTCAAAGATTGAATTCACATCTACATCAATATTCAAAGTTTTCTTAACATACTCAGCAAGAATTTTCTTACGTTCCAGCTTCACTTCCATGAAACGCTTCTGGATAACAGGATCATCAACATAAGCCATTAAATCCTGCAGCTTTTCCGGATGGATCTTCCATTCATCGCCGATTGTATCATCTAACAGCTGTGTCAGCTGAGGGTTGGAATACATTAACCAGCGGCGGTGTGTAACACCGTTTGTCTTATTGTTGAAAAGACCCGGATAAATTGTTGCGAAATCCTTCATAACGCTGTCAACCAGAATCTTGGAGTGGATCGCAGCAACACCATTAACGCTGTGGCTTCCTACAATAGCTAGGTTTGCCATATGAACCTGTCCTTCTTTCAAGATCGCAACGTTATTCCATAAATGACCGAATCCATTGTGTTCAATTTCATACTTGAATCGACGATCAATTTCTTCAATGATCATATATACACGCGGCAATAATGTGCGAACCATGTTTTGATTCCATTTTTCCAAAGCCTCGGCCATAACGGTATGATTCGTATATGCTACGGTTTTCCGGACAATTTGCCATGCCTTATCCCATTGATAATCATAAGTGTCCATGAGTACACGCATTAATTCAGGAACAACTAATACCGGATGGGTATCGTTTAACTGAATCGCAACTTTATCACCTAAGTTATCCAAGGAAGGATAAACACGTAAATGCGAACGGATAATCTGATCGATACCGGCACATACGAAGAAGTACTCCTGTTTTAAACGAAGTTCTTTTCCTTCTTCTGTAGAGTCATCCGGATATACATTTGCGGTAATCGCAGTAACATCATTCAGATATTTTGTAAAGTTACCGGCTGTAACAGATGCTTCATCAACGTCTGCATCCCATAAACGAAGTGTGTTTGTGGTTGGTGTATGGTAACCAACGATTGGTTCATCATACGGTACAGCTCGAACGATAAAATTCGGTGTATAGTTGGTCTGGAATTTTCCGTTACCATCCATATAACCATCAATGGTACCGCCGAATTTAACACGTACAGCGTGGTCCGGTCTCCAGATTTCCCAAACGTTTCCGTTTTTCAACCAGCAGTCAGGCAGTTCAACCTGTGAATTATTTACGATTTTCTGTTTAAATAATCCATAGCGGTAACGAATACAGTTACCGTGTCCTGCTAAATTCAATGAAGCTAAGGAATCTAAGAAACATGCAGCCAGACGGCCTAAACCACCGTTTCCTAAGCCGGCATCACTTTCTGTGATTTCCATGTCATTGATATCAATGCCTAATTCATTTAATCCTTCTTTTACAACGTCATAAATGCCAAGGTTCATTAAGTTATTCGTTAATAATCTTCCCATTAGGAATTCCATTGAGAAGTAGTATAACTGTTTGCTTTCGGACTTCCGAATAGCATTTTTTGTGATACGCCAGTTGTTTGTAGCGTAATCTCGAATCATATTACCTAATACGATATATCTCTCATCGCGATAAGTATCCTCAAAATCACGACCATAAGTCGCGGAAAGCTCTGCTTTAAAACGTTCAACGAACGCTTCTTTTGAATCAAAACGATTTGACATATTTTTTCCTCCGCAGTATTTGATATTATACTAATTAAGAAAACGTTTGACAAGTGTTTTTATTTTTTCTGCTGCCCCGAGTTTTATAAGAGTTTGTATACTACGGATGTATCCTGTATCCAGCAATAGCCTAGGCCAATTCTTGTTTCAATATATTTTGGCTTTGTATAGGAATCATTGAGCGTTTGACGCATTCTTTGAATTCGCATAGTAATGGATTCCGGTGACAATAACTGGCCCCTTTCAGCAAACTCTTCGCTGATCAATTCTTTAGATAACACTCTCTTTGGACGTTCCATAAGATACACTAACAATTCGGTTTCACCCGGGGTCATATGCAGTATCTCATCCCCGCGTTTTACTATTTTTCTGTCAATATAGTAAGAAATATCTCCGGATGTAAGCGTTTTTTCCAAACGTCTTTCGTTTGACTGCAGATCAAAAACCAGTTCTCCGTTACTGGTGAAGCCTTTCTCTATCTTGGCATGCTGCGATACCTTTGTGATAGGTTTCAGATATGTATAGCTATCTTCCTCCACCTTAAATAAATTTTTTGACTTATCTAAAACCTCTTCCATTAAATCCACTTCAACATAAACAGATAAAATTTTAAACTTTGACATAATTTTTCCTCCTCTTCTGTTTTCCGAAACAATGATAACAAAGTCATATAACAAAACCATAACAGAAAGAGAAAAAAGTAACATTTTTGTAATATTTTACTTAAATTTAATAAATCATTTTATGCTTTCTTAATATTTTCTTGATGATGTTCTAAAAAATCTAATAACGGTTTCCTTCTTACCTCGCTTTTATGAATAAGATACCATTCATAACTTAAGCCTAATCCTTCTTCCATACTCATGGTATCTGTCAAAATTTGCTTCTGTTTCGTTACATCGAGGTAATATTCATAGTCATAAAACGGAAAGTATTTTCTTTGATCAATGTTTTTATACACTTCGTTAAACGATGGTTTCTTTCCTGCACAGGCATAACACAAGCTGACCCAGTCTTTAACACTGATACTCTCTTTGTTTCCAACATTAAAGATATGCTCCCTTGGTTTTGTTTCCATCAGGATTTCAAAAAAGCGGCACAAATCTTCAACCATAAAAAACTGAAGCTTCATACTGCCATCTTTAGGGAGATAAAACGGACGGTTTGTCAGGGCACATTCAAACACAAAGGCTTCCCGATAGACATTGTTCATCGGTCCGTATAAATAAGGCGGGCGAACGATATAAGCATTCGGTATCATCTCAAGCAGGGCGCTCTCGGCTGCAATCTTATCCGTCCCGTATTCTTTCCAAAATATATTAGGTCCAAGAGTCTCTTCCTCGACAAAAGGCTGTTTTCCTGTTTCCGGGTATACAGCACTTGAGCTTACCATAATATATTGATCACAACTGTATAATGCTCCGGCAAAATCACGAATATCTTTTTCGTTATAAGCGGTAATATCTAACACGACATCGAAATGATGATTTTTTAAAAGCGAAGCTGCATCATGTCTGTCACCCTTTAAAACAGTAACCCCTTCGATCTGTTTATGATTTCCTCTGTTTAAAACATAAACATCATATCCTCTTCTTACCATATAATCGGCTGTGTATTTGCTGACAAAAACCGTTCCACCTGTAATCAATATTTTCTTCATATTTTCCTTTCTCCCTTACTTATATATAAAAAAAGCACAGCTTAAAGCCATGCTCTATTTCTCTTCAGATTGTGAATCGGAACTTGGAAATTTAAATACCTGTTCGCCTTCTTTAGTGACCATATATTCACCGCGGGCATAATATTTCATATAGTCCGGATTCGTTAAATTCTTTTTTGTCTGTTTCAATTCAGATAATTTATCCGCTAATTCTTGAGAAACAACTGTATTTTCAGAAATGCTGTTTTTAAGGTCAATGGTGGTCTTAAGATCTTGCACACCGGACCAAATCAACAAACCTGAACCGATTACCAGAACAGCGCTCACAAGCATACGAAGCGTTTTTTTATTAGTCTGTTTTTTCCCCTTATTTCTCATTTTAAAATATCCCCTTAACCATTATAGCACAATCACTTTTTCTGCAAAAATAATTTCTATTTTTTTACATACAAAGACAAGATGGCAATATCGCTGGGATTGATGCCGGAAATACGCGAAGCCTGGCCTAAAGTTTCAGGACGGATCGCATCTAATTTCTGTCTTGCCTCCAATGCCAGATTATCCATATGTAAGTAATCTAACCCTTCAGGTAAGCGTATCTGCTCCATCTGCTGCAGATGATATGCATCCCGCTTTGCCTTTTCGATATATCCTGCATATTTTATAGAAATCTCGATGGATTTCGCAATATCTTCATCAACAGAGTGTCCAATCCACGGTTCCAATCCCTTTATGGTTACCTTTGGTCTTTTTAACAGTTCTACAGCTGAACAGCCATGTGTTAACTTTTCAAAGCCAAGTGAGATCAAATACTCATCGATTTCCTGCCCCGGTTTGATGCGCACATTTTCAAGTTCTTCACGAACCGTCTCAATGTTTTCCATTCTTTCCTTAAAAGCATCGTATCTGGACTGATCTACAACACCAACCTGATATCCCTTTTCCAATAGACGCTCCTCGGCATTGTCGTGTCTCAATAATAAACGATATTCCGCTCTGGATGTGAGAAGACGATAAGGTTCCTTAGTTCCCTTAGTGCAGAGATCATCAATCATAACTCCGATATATGCCTCATCTCTTCGTAAGATAAACGGTGGCTTATGATCGCATTTTAAAGCGGCGTTGATACCGGCAATCAAACCCTGACCGGCAGCTTCCTCATAACCGCTGGTACCGTTGATCTGTCCGGCGGTAAAAAGCCCGGAAACAATTTTATTTTCCAGAGACTGCTTCATCTGTAAAGGATCCACGGCATCGTATTCGATGGCATATGCATACTTTACGATCGTACAGTTTTCCAATCCCGGAAGGGAGTGCACCATCTGGTCCTGGACATCAATTGGCATCGATGTTGAAAAACCCTGGACATAGATTGTATCTAAAGATCTTGATTCCGGTTCCAAAAAGAGCTGATGTCTTTCTTTATCCGCAAAGCGGACAAGTTTATCTTCAATACTTGGGCAATAGCGGGGACCTACCCCTTTTACCAGGCCTGAATACATCGCAGAATCTAAGATATGCTCATGAATAATTTCATGAGTCTTTGGTGTTGTATATATTAAATGGCATACTTCCTGTTCATCAAAAGGAAGTACGTCCTCTTTTTTTGTTGTCTCAGAAAAGCGTAAAAAAGAATTTGTTCCCGGCTGAACCGTTGATTTAGAAAAATCTATGGTATCTTTTAGGATTCTTGGCGGTGTTCCGGTTTTTAAGCGGAAAGTTCGAATTCCGTTATTTCTCAAACTCTCAGATAAGGTATTCACAGTCCGCTGTCCTTCCGGTCCGGATATTTCGGAAGTGTGTCCTCTAAGAACATTACTTGTCATATAGGTACCGGTTGTGAGAATGACTGTTTTTGAATATAGAATCTGATCATCTTCTAATTTGACACCAATGATCTTGCCATCTTCTGCAAGGATAGAATGACATGCACCCTCAACGACATCCAGTCCTTCAGTATTCAGAAGAACATTTTTCATAAACTTTTTATATTCTTCTTTATCACTTTGAACCCGCATGGACCAGACACCGGGACCTTTTGTCGTATTCAACATTTTAAACTGCAGAGCCGTGCGGTCAGCCGCAATAGGCATCATTCCGCCAAGTGCATCAATTTCTCGTACAACGATTCCTTTGGCAGGACCACCGATTGCCGGATTGCATGGCATTGATCCGGCCATATCGATATTTAATGTAACAAGGGCCGTTTTTTTATCCATGCGGCAGGCTGCCAAAGCAGCTTCAATACCTGCATGGCCGGCTCCTACGACTACAACGTCATACGACATTTAAGCACCTCTTCTCAATACTTTATTTACTAATCCATCCAATTCAACATAGAAAACATTCTGCGGTATACGCAATAGTATGGAAACACCCAGGAATACGGCTACGCTGACAATACCGTTAATTGCCATCGCAAAGAATGCCATGATTCTTGAGCCCGATACAGCAGATAATCCTAACATATTTAAAAGCGAGGATACTAACCACATCGCAAAAATCGCAACCATGATTCGTGCTACCACAATCATAGTCTTTGTATAATCGATGTTGTATCTTCCTTTTAATTCAAATAAAGTCATTAAGATAAAGTATCCATCTCCGACTACCGAAGCTAATACAGAACCCGCAAAGCCAAGCATCGCAGTCAACGGAACTAAGACAACGCCCTTTAAGATTGTGGCGATAATGAGTCTGCGAATACAGCTTTTTTTCAACTGCAAAGCCATCAATAAGTTACTGGTCACAGGATACAGCGTACCTAAAAAGCCTTCCAGAGCCAGCCAGGATAATACAAATGTACTGATTTCCAAATTATCTGTATAGAACAAAACATAGTTAATCGGTCCCGCAAATAAATAGATACAGAAAGACACCGGAATACCGATAAACAGTACAACATTTAAACAGTCCAGAATGTTCTTGCGAATCAAAGGACGGTCTCTTTTTGTTAGGGCCTCGGTGATATGCGGAATAATAGCCGCTGTAAAGCCCGGACCGAGAATCAAAGGAATAGCGGTGATTTTTACACCGACATAGTTTGTTGCCGAGATAATAGTCGTAATCTCAGCACTGGTGTAAGAATGCATCTTCAATCCAATCGGCAGTAAAATCGCGTTGTAGATCTGCTGTGAATAGCTGAATACAGCACTGATCATATACGGAATCGCCAAAATCACAAACTGGCGTATTACTTTATTCTGACTTTGAGCAGGTGTTTTCTGCTGGGCAGCTTTTTTATAAATCGGCTTACATGCCTTCTGGTCAAAACTCACAAATTGAAGAATTGCGGCTATTGCGGCAACCGATGTAGATAAAACGGATGCATACAAAGCCCATTGACGCTCAATTTTCAAGACATAAACCATTATGCAGCATACAGATAAGAGGAAACCGACACGGAATAACTGTTCAAAAGCCTGTGAAAAGGCATACTGCCCCATTTCCTTCAGTCCCTGGTAAAAGCCTCTAAAGGATGAAAGAACAGGAACTAAGAAGACAGCTAAAGATAAAACTCGAATAGCGTTGGCCATGACATCGGCATCCTGGGCAACCATCATAGGTGCAATCACACCCGATATCGCCATCAAGAAAATCATTCCGACAAAGCCCATCATGGTAAGTCCGGCAAGAGCAATCTTTTTCACCAACAATACGGTCTTATTGTCATCCAAAACTGTATACCTTGCGACCAGTGTGGCAACCGCAAACGGGAATCCGGATGTAAATACGCTAAGCACATAGGAATATATGTTATATGCCTGTCCGTATATACCCATATAGGTACTGGAACCTAAGATTGATGAAAAAGGAATCGCATATACAATTCCAATCAGTTTGGCGATAAACATACCGCCGGTACCGACTAAACCACTTAATATAATTGACTTTTTAACTTTCGATTCGTTATTCTCCATATATTTGTCCTCTTGAGGAAATATTATAGCACAAGATGAAAAAAACAGTTAATTATTCTGATTTTTGTCATAATTATTCATGTTAGAATATATTCGAAAATATAAAGATGAGAGGAAAATACTATGAATCCTATTTATATTCATACAGCAGATGATGCCCGTGCGATCGACTACAATACGATCCACGATATCGGCATCCCTTCTCTTGTGTTAATGGAGCATGCGGCTGCGCGCTGCACAGACATCATATTAGAGAATAGTGCACAAGATGATAAAATCTATATCATATGTGGTTTTGGAAACAACGGGGCGGATGGTATGGCCATCGCAAGACTGCTTGGGCAGGCGGGTCGTGAGCCAATTGTTGCGGCACCGGATATCGAAAAAATGTCTCCGGATCAGAAAATCCAGTATGGAATTATTCAAAAGCTAAATATCCCGATTGTAGATTTCGAAAGCTGCCTTTCAATGGTAAACGAGGCAGATGTCATAGTAGACTGTCTGTTTGGAAATGGATTGAACCGTGAAATAAAAGGAAGCTTTCTGGAAATGATCGATGCCATTAATCAGACAGATGCCTTAAAAATTGCGGTGGATTTACCAAGCGGCCTTCATGCCACCAGCGGACAGAGTATGCCGGAGTGTGTCCATGCGGATATTACAGTGGCATTAGACTGCATAAAAACAGGACATTTGATCAAAGATGGACGGAACTATTGCGGAAAATTAATTCCGGTAGATATCGGAATTCCCGGCGATATGCACGAAAACTATTCGCCTTCCTATCTCATCACTAAAGAACTGGTTCATCAAATGCTTCCGAAACGTTCAAATCATTCGCATAAAGGAACTTTTGGCAAGGCCTTGATGATTGGTGGATCTACATCGATGCAGGGAGCTCTGACCATGGCTGCCAAAGCCTGTTATAAATCGGGAATCGGAACATTAACGCTATTTATCCCGGAATGCATTTATCCTGTGATCGCTTCAAAGATTGATTTTGCGATGGCCATTACAGCACCCTCTGAAAACGGCTATTTTGCCATGGAAGCTTCCCGGATATTAAAAAATGTCATTCAAAACTATGATGTGATCACAATCGGTAACGGAATCGGTCGAAATGAAGCAGCAGTTGAGCTTGTAAAGGTTTGCCTGCAAAGCGATAAACCGATTGTTATAGATGCAGATGCATGCTGGGCCTTAGGTAAGATTCCTTCCCTTCTAAAAAGAGAGACTGCAGCGATATTGACACCGCATCTGCGTGAGATGTCATACATCACCGGTAAAACAACCGATCAATATAAAAATGATCCTTTTAACTGTACCAATGATTTTTTAAAGATGTATCCGGAGTGTACCGTAATCTTAAAATCAGATATCTCGATTATCTTTTCAAAAGATGGAACCTATGTGCTTGACCATCCTAACAGCGCCCTTGCCAAAGGTGGCAGCGGTGATGTATTGGCAGGTATTGTTACAGGTATGTTTGGACAGTGTCGAAATCCTATTCAAAGTGCAGCTGTTGCTGCTGCCATTCATTCATATTGTGCCGATTACGCAAAAGATGCTGCCAGCTTAATGCCGGAAGATCTTATTGATTCCATCGGTGATACAATCAAACACATAAGAAAAGAAGGGGCCAAGTAGGTCCCTTCATTGTATTTGAAATTGTAAATAGTAGACATGCGGATGAAACATCTTTGTATTAAAGCCATAGGCGGAACAATCATATTCATCCCCATCCCAATCATTATTCAGTTTTTGAAGAATCTCCAATATATCATTCATCTCCATATCTGCAGTCCCATAGAATTCTGCGCAATTGGCAAGAGATGGCTGCGGGCGGCTTGGAGATAACGAAAATGCAGGAGCTACCGATCCCAATGATGTCTTTACATCATCAATAACGTTTGAGGATTCATCATCCACAACAACGTGTAGACGTACAATCATTCTACTTACCGCTGTCTAATACGAATTTACAAAGCTTTTTCAAATTCGCATCGTTTTCTAGAGTGATAACTTTACCCAGGCCTAAATTTAATGATGCGATCTTCACTTCACCATCAATTACAGACATATTTAAAGTTCCTGCTGCATTTTCATAGAAAACATCGTAAACATAACCAATACGATCTTCATCTTCTACTTTATTTCGCAATTCAAAATGAAAATCTTCTTTATTTTTTAAAATGATACGTACTGCTCCGGCCCCGGAGCTTGGAATTGCTTTTCCCATAATGCCTCCTCTATCTTTTTTCTGCATCGTATGTCATCTGAATTCCCAAAGACTTATAGGTGTTCTTATCTACGTCAGAAACAGATGATGTGATATGAGCCTGCAGTCCTGATAAGTTTTTCAATTGCTCTAAAGCAAGTGCCGCACTTTCATTGGTCTGGGCGCTTAAAGAAAGCGCGATGAGTATTTCATTACTATGCAGGCGCGGATTCTTACTGCCAAGATAATCTGTTTTTAATTTTTGTATCGGTCCAAAGGCCTCCGGCTTAATCAAATTAATTTCCGGATCAATATTTGCCAGATGTTTAACCGCATTCATCAGCACAGACGAGCATGCTCCCATAAAGCGGGAAGTTTTGCCGTCGATCAAAGTACCATCTTCCAGTTCCAATGCTCCGGCAACAGTACCGGTAGCCTCTTCTTTAGCTCTTGCCGCAACAACACAGCGACGTGTTTCTTCCGTAATTCCGGCCTGCCTCATAACAAGTTCCTGCTTCTGTACTTCATCATAAGTACATTTCTCATTTAAATAACGAGTTTTGGAGAAGAAATAACGACGTACGATTTCCTGCATTGCAGCTTCTCTACAAACATCATCATCAATAATGCATTTTCCCGCCATGTTCACACCCATATCCGTCGGAGACTGATATGGAGAGCTTCCATATATTTCTTCAAATATATTTTTTAAAACCGGGAATATTTCTACATCTCTATTATAATTCACAGTCACGGTATTGTAAGCCTGAAGATGATATGGATCGATCATATTTACATCGGCTAAATCTGCGGTAGCTGCCTCATAAGCTAAGTTAACAGGATGATCTAAAGGCAGATTCCAAATTGGGAAAGTTTCATATTTCGCATATCCGGCTTTAATACCATGTAAATTATCATGATAGAGCTGTGATAGACAGGTAGCCATTTTTCCACTGCCGGGTCCCGGTGCAGTAATCACAACCAACGGTTTAGTTGTTTTTACATAATCGTTGCGTCCAAATCCTGATTCAGAAATAATCTTTTTAGGATTAGTTGGATATCCTTCAATTAAATAATGATAATACACGGCAATCTTGCGGCGTTTTAGACGTGTTTTAAAAGCCGCAACTGCTTTCTGACCATCAAATTGCGTAATCACAACGCTGCTGACAAGTAATCCGACATTGCGGAATTCATTAATAAGGCGAATAACGTCATCCTGATACGATATACCAAGATCAGCGCGAATTTTATTCTGTTCAATATCTGAAGCTGAAATCGCAATCACAATTTCAGCGGAATCTTTGATCTGCATCAACATCTGCATTTTAGAATCCGGTGCAAAGCCGGGTAAAACACGGCTGGCATGGAAATCATCAAATAATTTTCCACCAAACTCTAAATATAATTTGTCCCCGAAATGTGAGATACGCTTCATAATGTTTTCAGATTGCAGTCTAAGATATTTATTATTGTCAAATCCGATTTTCATACATATTCCCTCACTTACGAAGTGTATTTTAGCACAATAAACCAGATTAAAAAAGGAAGTAAAAAAAAAGGCATAAAAAAAAGGACCCGGCAACGTGCTATCTTCGCAGGGGCAGGCCCAACTATTGTCGCCGCTGAAGTGCTTAACTTCTGAGTTCGGGAT